>NZ_JBXWMF010000005.1:0-258872 GCF_059609725.1 Ruegeria sp. YTSC199 | reverse complement strand
GTAGATTGAAACTACAGCGAGCCTGATCCTCCTAAGCCAATCAAACGCTCGTGTTCCAAATCATTCGATGACGGACAAGTTCTTTCTTTCGCGCAGCGAGATTATCGATTGTATCGTTGTTTGCTATTATCTTCTTGTTGGCCGCGTTGATAAGGGCATCCACCGCTGAGATTAACGGGGCTGTGCTAGTAAGCGTGGCGACGGCACTTGGTTCTTTTCGCTTAGCCGTGATGTGCTCAATATTGCTATCCAGAGCGAGGCCAAGGGCTGCAACGTCCTTTTCGTAGGTCTCGCGGTCAAGGTAGGGCGACTCAACAATATCGGTGGCTCTGTATGCGTTCAGTAAGTCTTTTGCTGCATCAGCATAACCGGCGAGCAGTTTGTCGATTGATACGAGGTCGGAGATGTAACTCTCGTCAAAATACGCTTCCAGGCTCTGCTTGAAGGCTGCATCCGTCTTTTGTTGGCAGAATGGGCACTGGTCCTCTAGTTGATCAAAGTATTGCCGTCCCTGCTGCACCCAATCGCTGTTGCCGAGCTTTTCGATTAGCGCCGCGATGTCCACGTCTTCTTTTCCGATGATCTTCTTCTTCAGGATCGCTGAGCCTTCCAGTATCGATATCGTCGAGCTATCCTGATTGGGCAAGACTGTTGCCTTGGTTAACGACCCCGAAAAGACCGTTGTCGCGTCTTCACGTAGTTCTGAAATATCCCTCACTGTAGCGATGTTGCTCGACGCTTCTTTGAGATAGCGGTCGCAGAAGCTTTTCTTGTTGTTGTTCAGTCCTGTGAAGGCTGCTTCCAGTTTATCAAACTTCTTTTTGGCGCTCCATACATCCTCCACGATCTGCGCGGTGAGCGCTTCACGTTCTTTCTTCTTTCCGCTTGCTCCATCTTCGCCGAAGAGATTCTTTCGGAGCCCACCAAGCTTTGTTTTGATTACATCAGCCTCGCCCTTGAGAGTCTTGATCTTCTCGGCGATCTCGACGTTCTCTCCGAATGTGTAGATACCCTTGATGCTACTTTCTGCATCGAAGTGCTTTTCGACAAAATCCTTATTGTAGACGCGGGTTTCCAGCGGACTGCCGCCCGCCCAGGTTATTTGGCAGTCGGGGAAAGTTCCCGAGCCTTCGATAACACGGGAAATCGTTGTCTTGCCTGATCCATTCGAGCCGAAGATAAAATTGAGCTTCTTCAATCCTTCGAGCTTGGTGCCCGTTGCATCGTACGCGCCTTGGTTTGCTAAATGGATAGCTTCAATCATTCGTGACTCGCTTGAAAATCTTAAAGTTGTGACAGCAACCTGCCACTCAACCCGATTTTCCTGCAAGGATTTTCTAGACTAACGTCATGCCGTCAGATCTATGGGTGGCCCGTTTGAGCGCGGCATTTGCCTTCTCTATTTGTTTTCGAAGTATTGCGGCCAGCTTGCGAAGCAAGTTCGGATCGCCGGGGTCTGGGATCGGTTCAATGCCAGTCGAAGTTACATCGTCTGAGCGGTTATCTGCAAACTGTGCCGCCAGTGGCCGCAAACTTATCGCTGCCAGTGTCAGTTCCTTACTCTCTTTCAGCTCCTGCTGATTGCCTGAAAGATTTTCAGAAGAGCGTTCATGCGAGCTATTATGGCCTGGTTGCTCTGGTGAATCTGCTCCTGCCCTTGGATGATCTGCGATAGCAGGTCCCGCAAAGTTTGGTCGGGAGCGGGCTTTGTTGGCTCTGAGTTCATGTACTATCTCCTGTGTTTTTGAAATGAATTTGGCTACGTCTTGGGCTTTGATTTTCAAAGTTCTGTTTGCGTTGTGATCGCGGATGCCTTCCGGGGTTTCGATCATAATCCGGCTTCGACCGCGTCCTTCGGGAATGGCGTCGGCCAGCTCTAGCCATTCGCGCTCGATCAGCTCGGCCAGCTTGGCGGGCTGCTGGTCACGGGGCAGGGCGGCAATGGTTGTGAGCTGGTGGCGTAAGGCTGGCAGGTCAAAACCTGATCGCTTGGCCTGCTGGTGCTGATCGTTGGAAAAGGCAGCTCTGGGGCGCTCGTCGTCGCCCAGCTCAGCGGCCAGGCGGTCGGCCAGCTCGTCTTTGCCTTGTTCTCGCAATCTCATTTCAGCAAAAGCATTGTTCGCGCCGCTGGTGAGCTGGTGGCCGAATTGCAGTTCGCAAAGGCGGCTAACAGCTTCGTCTTTCGCCTTGCCGCGGAAAAGCTTGTAAGTCTTGCCGGTCACACTGTTCTGAGCTGGTCGCACTAAGTGATAATGCTTTTGGGTCGATCCATCTGCGCGCTTGCTTTCGTGCATCGCCAGCGTTTCAGGATCATCTCTATCGAATCCGAACTCCTCGCGGATCGCGGCGACGGTCGCGGCCAGCTCGTCGGGTGTCAGCGCTTCGTCAGGACTGATGATGATGTGCAACAGGCCGTTTTTGCGGCCTCTGAGCTGTGCAAAATCGTCGGCGACTAAGAGCTGATCATTGCTGGATGTCAGGACGTCGACGCGCTCGTTGTCGCCCTCTGCAACCACATAGTTGCAGATGCGGGGGCCATCGCCTGCGCTTATGCCACCCGTCTTGATTATCATCCGGCGTCCAACTCGTCGGATGTGTCAGTGGCGGCGGGCTTCAGCTTCTTCAGCTCGGCGCGCAGCTCGGCCAGTGGTTTGGCAAAGGCTCTGCGGCTCTGATCCAGAACGCGGCCCATCGCCTCGAATTGGGTGGCAGTCAGTGTGCCGGATTGCTGAGCCTCATTGATCGAGTGTTGACATTGGTTAATGTTCGTAGCGATGCCGACAAGCTGGCGGGCGATGGCCTCCAACTTCGAGCTGTTCGGCGGCGCAAATGTGGTCCTGCCGAACGTCATGAAACGAACGTAGTCAGCTTGTGATAGCTCGTTTCGATGCGCCCATGTTTTCAATCGGGCGGCGTCGTCTGGGGTCAAGCGCATCTTGAAAACATGCGTCCTGTTTGGCGGTTGGCCCGGTGCGGGCCCAGGGGCCGCAGGGTCAACGCTCTGCGGGGTCTCAGGGGCAATAGGGTCCATCATAAAAATCCTCATTTTTCTGTGGCCCGCCACAGGGGGTCAAGGGGGAATGCAACTCCCCTTTGCAAGTGTTCGTCGGTCCCGGAGGGGCTAGACGATCCCACTTGCTCTTTCCTAAACCCCCAAATGTTCAGGCGCTGATTTGTAAATTGCAGTGAAACATTAAAATGCAAATTCAGAGGGATAGCGGGCCACATGAAAGGGTCACAAAGAGAACTGTGGACCGGTGGGAACGGAGGGCCACAAATTGGAAAAAGAAGAGATTCCCCAGCGTGAATCTGGCGAGATTATCACAGCAAAAGAAGCGTTTCGCCGGTGGCTGCTATAGGCAGTTTGTTCCCCGCATTTGCGGGGGGCAGAAGCCATGTTTTCGGACGTGGTTGCAGGGTGGGCCTCATGGCTCACCCTGAAATGTTTATAGAACATTAAAGCCAGCTTGCGTTCCGCCTCGATCTGCACACCTGCAAGGCAGGAGGATCAGGCAATGAAATTTGAAGAATTTGAGCTGAAAAGAGCAATGGATACGGCGTTGCGCGAACATTTTGAGCTGCAAAGAACGATCATTGATCATCTGGAAAGGAGCGAAAAGCGGGAACGTGCGCTGTTAGCTATTTTTGGTGAAGCGCTGCTACAAGAGACGGGTGGCAGGAAATGAATATTATCACGGTGATGTTCAACATGTTCGCCATCAGTTCGAAGGAGCTGCGGCGAGCATTTGCTCGGGCGGTTGGCCGCCCTTCAGGAGTTGGGTTTCGGAAGAATAAGAAAACGGTGGCAACTGCGCGGATGTTTTTGCTGGCATATGCGGCAGCTCATCGAGCGCGCCGGGACATTGCCTTTTTCAGCGGTCCAGGGATGTGATCAGCGCGGGCCTAGTTCGCGGTTGATGATCCCTGCAATATCGACCGCGCCTGGGTCTTCTGGATGGTCGATCTCGTCGCCAATTTCTTCCAAAATCTCAGAAATTCTCAGCTTGGTTTTAGCCTGAATAAACTGCCACCATTCGCGGTTACGCTCGGGCAGATGCGCAAGCTGTTTCACGGCTTCTGCGACCGTCACAGCCTCTGTTTCGATCAGGGCGGGGCGTAGTCGTTCGACCTGGTCAGGTGTCATGAATTGGGGCCGGATACGGCCAGCCATTGCTGCGGCGTCCACCGCTGCGGAGTCGTCAAAATTGCAGGGGTGTGTTTCAAGATTTTTGGCCATTAGATGCATATGTGCCAGCCAATGAAAGAGACGTTTAGAAGTCCTCAATTTGCCGCCCCGAGCAGCAAGGGCAGGTCTTGTATTTTGTGCGGTGACTGCAATTTGAGATTCAGCAACTGTTAGCATGGCGGGGGCAGGTCTCAGGGTCGGGGTAGAAGTGCCTCGGCCCTTTTTATTCGTCGTTGTCCTCAATCTCGATCTGGCCACATCTCTGGCACTCCCATTCGCGGCTTGTTTCGGTGAATGCGACGGTGTGTTTGGTCTGCTCGTCGCACACGTGGCATTTAAGGTTTGCCATTGAGAAATTTGCACCGTGTTTTAGGCCGAAGAGGGCAACGATTGCTTCGTCGAACTCGTTGTCGACCCCGCCTTTTGAGCTTGCAAATCCGAAAACGTGGTTCATCGCGGGGTCATACTTGTTAGAGGGGTGATCGCTTCTTCCAGCTCAGTTTGTGTTGCGCGAAGTCGCTTAATTACGCCAAGGATTCTATTGCGGACCTCTGGCGCAAGATTGCTTGTTAGCTCGCTTTCCAGCGCCACGATGAAACCGCCAATCACTCCGATCATTGCAACCGCCAAATCGTTGAACTCAGCGCCGTTTTCGTTGACTTTTGCGAGAACAAAGTGAGCTGACTTTAACGCAGCTTCTGCTGCTTTGATTATTTCTGACATTCGATTACCTTCGGCAACTTAGTTATTTGTTTCTTATTTGTTTCAAAGTTTTTGTCACTGACGGTTTCAATAAAACTTTGCAGGTGTGTGAGCGCTTCACGGTTTGAAGTGTTGTCGCCGCCATAATTCAGGATGTGTTCTAGAACCGCAAGCCAAGCGCCAGATTTGATCCTCGTCCGAATATGTCCTCTGGGCTGCCGCTGAACGATTACGTGCCAGATCGAGCCTCCTAGGTAGTGTACCTGTCCCCTCTTACCCTCAATGTTCTCAACAATTGGTCCAATAGCACCAATAGGTATTTTCACTTCGCCTACCTCATCGTACCGCTGGTAATATTCCGCTACTAACACTTCGCTGAACTTCTTGAGCTTCTGTGAGGTTTCATCTGTGCAGTTACTTTCGGTTGCGGATATCATGTCTGTGTTTGGGCCTTTGGTAGTCATGCTCTGCCTCTTTCTTTATTGTGCTAAACTGCGGTAGCGCAGATGTAGCGACTGGTAGATGTCGCACAACTCGCGATGCAGCCTGTTGTAGCGCATGTCGATTTTTGTCAGGTTTAGGCAGTCCGGTGGCGAGATGTGATCGCACAGTATGTTCAGCGCTTCCTCAATCTCGAGGGCGCGGACTTCTAACTCGGCGGTTTTTATTGCATCGCGGATGCAGTCAAGGGCTGTGATTTTGGTCATTCGGTTTTCCTCTTTGGAGAGTTCGTTCAGAATGTCTAGGTAACGAAATGGACCGCTGTTTAGCAGCGCTCACATAGCTGTATGCGCAAGTTGCTTTCTTCAGTGAAGCGAGTGAAGAGTTTTTCCTTGAATGGAAGAATCTTCAACAAAGTGCCTAATAACATGCACTTATCTGTTGTGTTGGGTTTTGGCTTTCTCTGCCTCACCTTCTTCACCACCTTCACCACCTTCACCATCTTCACTTCGCCTTCATCGATTTGTCGTCGGGAACAAACCTCACAGCTCCCTTTCCTTCACCTGAAGTGATACGTCCGGCTCTTTTCCATCCCTGTGCCACCAATTCTTGTGCGACCCGCTTGGCTAAAAGCGGTGTCATGTCGGCGCGCTTAACACCCATCTTGCTCAACACCTGCTTGGCAGTCACTTCCGTGTGGCCGTGCACCGCCTTACAAATATCTTCACTCCAAGGATCGATGGGACGGCGATTTGAAACTTCTTTGCGAGCAATTTTCTCCGCCTCACCTTCGAGCCACCATCTCTCACCTTGACGATATAACTCGACGGCCTCGGCCCAAATCTGGTCTCGGTCGCGGGCAAGTGCATTGATGTCAATTTCTCCAACACGGACAGGCCAAAATCGGCGTCCACCGGTTTCGTCACGTTGCCAATCTTCTTTGTTGGTTGTGCCAGCGAATACGCATCGACGGGGTTCGCTAACCTCCTCACGACCATAAGCCGGACGGAATGTTTCCACCTGCCTCGAAATGAATGCTTTAACCGCATCCACTTCTCTCCGCATCGCCTCTAGTTCGCCGACTTCGATTACCCACTTTCCACGCAAAAAACTTGAAGCATCCTTGGTCCCCATCGCTGGAAGAGCATCGCTGAACCAGTCAACGCCGGTCAGAGTTGCCAAGGCGGTAGATTTTTTTCGTCCTTGGGAGCCCTCTAAAACCAGCATATGATCAGCTTTGCACCCCGGTGAAAGGCCGCGAGCAACTGCTGAAATGCACCAACGCTTGCCCGCCTCGGAAGAAAAAACACTTGGTTCTGCTCCGCAATAAGCGCTTAACCAAGTGTTTAAACGCTCCTCTCCGTCCCAAATTAAGTTGTTTAGATAATCTTGGAGGGGATCAAAGTAATTGTCGCGGCAGGTCTTTCGTACAGCTCCTTGAACAATATCCATGCTGGTTCGTGGAAAGCCATTTCGATTGAACCAGCATTGAACAGCTACGTAGTCATCATCTTCGAGAGGACGAGGAGAGCTACCTGCTTTTTGTCCAGGAATTGGCCTCAACAAGTACTTTTGCGCGGTGAACCCATTGTAAGCTAAAACACCTGACCATTCTGGGTGTTGGGAAAGCAGAGTAAGTGCATTTGCTGGGTTAAAGAACGGACGACCTTTGTCGTCCCGAACTAGGCTCAGTTCGCTATGGCGGAACTTTAGTTCCGTGTTTTCTTTTCTTTGTTTGGGGCCTCTGGGTTTCTCGATACCAGCCTTAAAACCACTATCGATGGTGCGCCAAGTTTCCAAGGAGTCGAGGCCAATGGCACAAGCTGCTGCCTCCAGTCGCTCACGAACCAATGCTTCACCTAAGTGACCGCCAGAGACGACCTCAAACAGTGCGGACGCAGATTTGAACAACTGATGATTGCGACCGCCTACTGGTGTGGCGAGTAGTGCAGCTAGTTCAGATTGCAACGCCGCTTGTGCCCAACGGTTGTCGATGTCGGCATTCAAGCTGTGCCTGGGTTCAGCCTTTTCCTTTTCTGGCTTCAACACTGACTTCAGCAGCCAGTCTGGGCATTCGGCTAATTCGAACAATCCAGGTGGGTTCTTCCAGCGGTATCTTTGGTCAAACCCAGGCCGGACGGAAGGCACTCCTAATACCATCCCTCCATCAGCGCGTACGTCCACACCTGGTGCTACTTGGCCTGCCGAGTTGCGAATTTTAGTGCCTTCCGGCCACTTGAAGTATAAATGCCAAGAGCCGGTGGGACTGAGGGCTTCCACCGTTTCAGGCAGAGTTCCGTTGGCATCGATGAGGGAGAGCAAGTTGGAGATCCCATCTGTCTTGTGCCCTTGCAGTGTATCCGCCTCGATCACAAAAAAACCGGACTTTGGTCCCGTGACGATTCCAACATTAGCGGATGGCCATTTCTGCCAGTCCCTCGCAATTACACCTTGGTCCGTAGTAGCGCCCCATTTTTGACCGCCACAGTGTTTCTCGGATTTGTAAGACTTTTTCTCTCCGGGCGGCACGGGAAAAACATGCCACCCTCGAGCAGCGTAATCAGCCGCCGATTTAGCGATGCTGGTATAATCAGTGCGCATGTTCATTGAAAATTTCCGGTCAATGGCGAGACAAAGGAGGCTGGCTCAGTTTTCTGAGGTGCAAGAAGTACTTTCTTCGCGGCTTCAGGTTCAAAGCGCCTGGATTTGGCGTCCTCGATGACCTCCACAATCTCCGAGCGAGGCCAGCGTGACAGGCATCCGATTTTGACAGCCGGTGGTACTGTGCCATCGGCAACCCTGCGCCAAAATGTTGGCACTGAGATTTGAAGATACTGCGCGCTCTCAGAGGCGGTAAGAAGTGGATCGATGTTGTCCATTGATCAGCCCTTTCATGTTGTGACTTGGGCTGATCCTGAACGATGAATTCGTTGCAACGAACTACTTAGCGTTGCGAATTATTTGAATGAATTATAAACGGACTGTTTTTAATTTAGTTTTCAGTACGTTGAAGCTCAGCTTAGGCCCACCTTTCGGCCCAGGTTTGCCTAATTTGACATTTTCCCTAGCAGCATCAGCCCAAATTACATTCCACGAAGCGTCTTTCATCTTGGGAGCCAATTTTTGCTTGATTTCTTGCTTGTTCCACCTTCCCTCGATGCTCAAAGTAAGGATGTCTTGGACCAAGAGCGCATCGTAATCCATCGGAATATCTAGTTTTGCTTTCTTGAGATCTTCAAAAAACCTGCCGAAATCCGACCCTGCGAATGTGATCGGTTGATAAAGCTGCGCTCCGTACAAGATCCGCAGATTAGAGTTCGCGCCATGCGATCCTTTGCCTAGAGAAGGTAGGTACTTCAAATGCCCTGATCCAACTGTTCCAATACGGACATCGATATGAGTGTTCGCAGGCCCAGTTTCGTTGTCTGGACGTCGGAATAGTTCCGCACTGACAGCTGCCGAACCGCCAGTAGGCATCAAAACTTCTGCCTTGTGTTTATTCGAGCTTACGAAATCCCAAGTGAAATCTTGAGCAAGCGTCAAAAAATGGTTGTAGAAGTAGTCCCAAGCTTCATCGTCCTTGTAGAAACCACTTACGGCAGGAGCGTCAAGAAAAGTCGGCGCTGGGAAGCCACTCTGTTTTTCTTTAGGTTTCTCTTTCAATTCGTAAACAGTTCTTTTTCGCCCACCAGGGAGCATCAATATCGCAGGATCATAGTCTTCTTCTTGCCCTACAATTTCTGAGGCGGCGTAGTAGTTAGGCTCGTCGTCGCGCACATCACCATCGGGATCCCATCTGAAGGTTGGCATTTTGCTTTCGATCAAGGACAGGACTTTTGAGTGGATGTCGTAGAGCGACGTTCTGGTTCGGTCGTTTACAAACAATTGCTGGCCTTCATGTCTTGGTTGCGAGGCTGGTTACGTGTTTCGCCCACTTCTCCATTAGAGGGCGACGTTTATCGAGAAACTGGGTTCGACGGTAAGCATCCATAACTTTGTTCCCGCTTGAGTGAGCCAAGGCAGCTTCTGAGATGTGCTCGGGAGTATTCGTGGCTTCTTCGCACCAATCGCGAAAGCTTGACCGAAATCCGTGAGGTCGGGCATCTAAGTCCCTTCGTTCCATCAACCTTGCCATTGTGGCGTCGCTTAAAACGCCTTTTCGTTTGGCTGGAAACAAATAACCGTTTCGCGCAAATGGCTTCGCCAATTTGACTACATGTTGGGCTTCTTTCGAAAGTGGGACACGAAAGTCATCATCTTCGCCAACCTTGGATTTCATTTTCTCATGGGGAATGGTCCATAAATCTGATGAAAGTTCCTCCGTCCGCAAGAAGCGGATGGGCCCTGATCGCATTGCGGTAAGTATTAGCAGGCGTAAGGCAAGATGTGTCGGTGTCGGCTCGACGAGACTAGCGTAGAAGTCAGGCACATCTTTCCAGTGCATCGCAGGGATGTGTTTTACTTTGTGGCGCTGTTTCCCAAGCAGGATTTTTGCCTTCGCAACCGCCTGAAGGTTAACATCGATATCGTGTGCGGACGCATGGCGAATACAAATTCCCAATCGTTCAATAGCCTTTTGGGCTGTGGATGCTTTTTCGTGCCAAATAGGCTGGAGGGTGTTCCGAATATCGTTTTGGTCGATTAGAGAGACTGGCATCGAACCTAGCTTAGGAAGAACATGAAGCTCTAACGGACTAAACCAGCGTCCCGCTTCACCGTCGTTTTTTAGCTCGGCCTTTCGAGCTTCGAAGGCGTCTTGAGCTATATCGCGAAGCAGGTACAAATCTCGCGCGGCTTCCTTTTTTTGTTTCTCCCTCTCTTTGATCGGGTCCTTGCCTTCTCGTAGAACTTTTCTCCACTTTTCTGCTTCATTCCGTGCCTCTTTCAGCGAGACTTCTCGGGCGGAGCCTAAGCCCATTTCTCGTCTGCGGCGGTACAATACATACCGGAGAAACCATTGAGCCCCGCCGTCAGCGCGTTTGTGCAACCAGAGGCCGCCGCCGTCGGAGTACTTTCCAGGTGGTGAGTTCTTTACTTTAAGTGCGGTAAGTTTATGAAGCGCTCTCGTCATTTATCCACCTTAGTGTCCACCTTTTGCCGCAAGGTTTGATGATGGCTATTGATAGATTTTGAGATTAAAAGAGGCAAGTAACTATCTAAAAATAAAAAATAAAAATGAATAACGCTGCTCGTTGAGATCGGCTGATTTTAGGTGATACGTGATTTCGAAGCGTCTCGACCGCACCATCATCATCAGACAATCTGGCGATTGGCCCCATTCGGGCAGGGTAGAGCTGCACCATTTTGCTGCGGATTATCGATGTTGTGATTTCCTGTCTCGCCCATGCCCGCTGGGTTGTGTATGACGAACGTCAATACAAGTCGGGAAGTTTTGATGTCGCAGGCCATTACCGTATTCACCACGATGAAGAACGAAGGCCCCTATATGCTAGAGTGGGTCGCGTTTCATAAATCGCTGGGGGTCAATCACTTTGTGATTTTTACCAACAGCTGCGAAGACGGCACCGACGATATCGCCCGCAGATTGCAGGAACTGGGACTGGCCACCCATGTTTCCAACGAAGTGAAAGAAGGCGGCAATCCGCAGCACCAGATGTTGCGGCGCGCGCGGCGTCAGCCCAAGGTCAAGGAAGCCGACTGGCTGTTGTGTCTGGATGTGGATGAGTTTTGGAATATCCGCCATGGTGACAACAGCTTTGACTCTCTAATCACCGAGGTCGAAAGCCGCGCGGGTCAGCCGGTGGATGCGATTTCATTCGCGTGGAAACTGTTTGGAAGTTCCGGAAACATCAGCTTTGAAGACCGGCCGGTAACCGAAGCATTCGAAATGGGCGATCAGGAATTTCCCTATCACTCGGGCCGGGCCTATGGCCTGAAGACCCTGTTTCGCAACAACGGCAAGTTCACGCGGTTCGGGCCGCATCGCCCGAAGGGCATAGAAGAGGGCAAGGAGGCCGAGGTGGCCTGGTCCGACGCCGGGGGCAACCTGTACTCAGCCGAAAAGGTAGGGTGGCGGGCCTGGCGCGGGTTTGATCATTCGCTTGGACGTCTGCACCACTATTCTGTCCGGTCGCTGGATGGGTTTCTGATTAAGCGTGACCGCGGACGGACCAATCATATCAAGGTGGATCAGGGACAGTCCTATTGGCAGGACATGAACGCCAACAAAGAAACCGACCCGTCCATACAACCCATCGCACGGCGCGCTGCACCTCTGCTGGCAGAGTTGAAAGCAGACCCGGTTCTAAGTGAATTGCACGCGCGGGCCTGCGATTGGCACCGCGCAAAAATCGCCGAGATCAAAATGCGCCCGGATTGGGTGGATTTCCGGATGTGGCTGGCGGATAATCTCATCTGAGGATCATGGCAGACGACCTTTCGAAAGAGCAACTGAAACCCGAACACCCTGACCGCAAGACGGGGTACGAGCGTATTCTGACCGATCCCGCGCCGCCGTGGTTTGTCGAGCTCTATCCGGGCGGCGATGGGGCCGGTTTTCTGCAAAAACTGGAACGCCATTCGGTGCTGTTCCATCAGCGTTCTGCGTCACAGTTGGTTGTCAGCTTTGACAATATCGCCAATGCCAATGACCTGTCCTTTGCGCGCGAACCCTGGGGCTGGAAGTTTTTCCGCGATGAGGGCTGGTCCCATATGGGCGTCTTCGCGCGCACCAAGGCGTGGTATCGCGACCCCGAGATCATCTCGTATTTCCAAAACCGCGCGACCGAAGGGTTTTTCGACAAGTTTGATCAAGTCGTCTTTGCCGGTGCTTCGATGGGCGGCTTCGGGGCGTTGACCTTTTCCGAACTGGTGCCCGGCGCGCATGTGGTCGCGTTCAACCCGCAAACTACGCTGGATGAACGTCTGGTGCCGTGGGAAACCCGGTATCGCTTTGGCCGGGTTCAGGACTGGGATCTACCACTGGGGGACGCGGCGCGGACCGTGAAGAAGGCGGGCAAGGTCTATGTGTTCTATGACCCCTTTTTCGACCTCGACCGGCGGCAGGTCACGCGGTTGCAGGGAGAGAACGTTGTATTGCTCAAGACGTGGTTTTCGAACCATTTCGCCGCCCCGATGCTGCGCAAACTGGATATCCTCAAGCCTGTAATGCTAAAGGCGATGGACGGTTCGCTAACGACGGACGAGTTTTACCGGTTGATGCGTGCCCGCCGCCGTCTGCCCATGGTCATGCGCGCCATCGAGGCGCAGGCGGGTGAGCGTCACCCGCTATTGGTGCTGCAGGCACGCCAGAGGTTCCGGACGCTGCGTCGCGCTGCATTGGCCGGGAACTCCTCATGACACGAGAAAAAGGGGTGTTCATCGGACAGCGCAAAGACCGCATGGGCGCGCGCCTGCTGATGATGCTGACATGCATCCGTCTGGCCGAGGATTTTGGCACAACCTACAAGGTGAACTGGTTTCCGCAAGGATCGGATGCACCGGAACTGGATCAGCCACAAGAACTATTTGCACAGGACTGGATGGACACGCGTTTTCTCCGCGGCAAGGAATTTGATCGCCTTGCCAGAAAGGCCCTGCCGGTCTGGGCTTTTCAGGGCGACAAATCTCCGGACCGGCTGATGGCGCACCTCAACGAAGGCCGCTCGGTTCTGGTCGAGGAAGGGTTCGAGGTACTGGCCTTTCCCTGGGAGGATATCGAAGCGATCCGTCCGAGATACCGGGATTTCATCCATCAAATCGGGTTCACGGATGAAGTCCGCGCCATCATGGACCGCGCGGATGCCAAACTGTCCGGGCGGGGGGTGTCGGCCTATCACATCCGGCGGGGCGACATTCTGAACGGGTTACCCTGGAAGCACACGACGTGGCCTGCCAAGATCGAGCCAGAAGAGTTGTACGAGGCGCATCTGGAAAAAACCGTAGGGCAAACAGCCATTATGTTTTCAGATCAGCCGGAACTGATCACCCGATTCCAGAAAAGACATCCGCACCTGTTGAAGATGTCCGACATTGCAGATGTCTCAGGCATGACACGAGCCCAACGCGATTTTCTGGAGCTTTACACGATGTCACGGGCCGAGCAGGTAGTGGCGCCATACATATCGGCGTTTTCAATGGCTGCTGCCCGGATCTCAGGGCGGCAACGCCTGGTGTTCAAAGACGTCCTGACCGAGAATGAAATCTCTTTGGCCAATCATCGTGTGATCAACCGTGTTTCCAAGGGCCCCGACGCATTTCTGAATCCGTCTGAGGCGGCACATATTTATGCCAAGGCTGCGCAGTACCTGTGCGCGCGGGATGAAATAGAAAAATCCTACGATCTGGCTCAACCCATTCTGGACGTAAAGGTAGACAATGCGTTCATGCCGCTTTTGCAGGCCATTAATTGTTTCTACCTGTCAAAGTGGAAAGAATGCGAAAAGCTTGCTGCCGCCGGGTTGGGCAACAGGAACCTGTGGTCCGAAGACTATGCGGTATTGCTTGCTTTGCGTGCAGCCACACTGGGGGCGCAAAAGAAACGGTGGTCTGCCAGCCGTTACTTGGCGCGGGCATTCTGGGGCAAGCCTTTACGCCCCGATGTTGCCGTGTTGGCGTCCCGAATGCTGTACCGCGACCAGGTTTCCGCCCGACTGTTTCCACCGACGGACTGGCGGGTGCAGAGACAGCTTCGGCGGCGGCGTTTCCCGCCATTCAACAATCTGTACTTGGTGCAGCACAAGGTACTGGTCAGGCAGCCCTGCAACTTCGATTTCATCTTGATGGATTGGGCCGATCTAGCCTTGGATCAAAAAGCTCGCAGGTTTCTTGATGATCGTTCTCGTTTGGAGCGTTTGAGCGAAGGGTTCGACAGCTTTGAGAGCATAAGCGCTGATGACCCGGGTGTTCTGGCAGGCAGGGCAGTGCTGCAGTGGCAATTAGGCGCCATAAGCCTGTCGCAAGCCATCGATGAAATGCGGAAAATCACATCCGGCTGGCCGGAAAACCCGCTTTATCATAAAAGGTTGTCAGTGCTTTACGAAGCGGATGGTGATTTGCCCCGCGCCCGGATGACACTTGCAGAAGCCGTGGCCTGTGATCCTGAAAACCCGTTTCTGGTTTTCGCGATGGGAAAGCTTCTGGAAAGGAATAAGGCCGTCGAGCAAGGGCAAAATCAGATCGTTCAGGCGGCTGACCTCGATGAGAACTCAGCGGTCATTCAGGGCGAAGCCGGTCAAATATTCCTGCGGCGGGGCAAAAAGGGCAAGGCTCGGCCATACCTGAAAAAAGCGCATGACCTGTTTCCGCCGTTCAAGCGTTTTGCAAACCAACTGGCCCGTACATGATGAGAATGACGCAGGTCTTCACAACGATGCCGGATTACGCTTGGCTGTTGCGCACTGTAAGCCTAGGCTGTGGTCCGAGCGAAAGCCGCAGGATTTCGGGCGCAGGTTTAAAAAGCGGTAAAACACGAGGCGAATAAGTGTCTGACCACGATCCCCGATTTATCAGCGTGACTCCGATGAAGAACGAGGGCCCCTTTGTGTTGGAATGGGTGGCCCATTGTCGCGCGATCGGTGTCGACCAAATTGTCGTGATGACCAATGACTGCGCCGACGGCACGGATGAACTGCTGCAGCGGCTGGACGACAGGGGCATCCTGACCCACGTCGACAACAATTCGGGGCGCCAGGGCAGTCCGCAAAAGCGCGCGTACAAGAAATTTCTGAATATGGAGGTCGCGCGGCCTCAGGACTGGGTCCTCGTGATTGACGCCGACGAACACATTAACATCAAAACCGGGGACAACACGCTGAGGGCGCTGACCGATGCGATTCCGGACGCGAAAATGGTCTCGATGACTTGGCGGCTGTTTGGAAATGCGGGTGTTGTCCGGTATGAAGACCGGTTCCTGTCGGATCAGTTTCGGCGAGCGGCAAAGCTGCAAAAAAACAGACCCCCGCAAGCCTGGGGCTTCAAGACAATGTTCAAGCGCGAACTTTGGGGTACACTGGGGGTTCACAGACCAAAACGACCGACTGTCGAGACCATGGAAGAGTGCCATTGGTATAATGGGTCGGGTCAGTTGATGCCGGACCGTTACTTTACTAGCAGTTGGCGGTCGGCGCGGGATTCCATCGGGTATGATTTGGTGCAGATCAACCACTATGCTTTGAAATCCTGCGAAAGCTATCTGGTCAAGAAAATGCGCGGGCGGGCTCACCATCTGGGGGAAACCCTGGGCATGGATTATTGGAACATGATGAACCACAACGCCGAGGAAGACGGCTCGATTGATTCCATCCTCGACCGCAAGCGCGATCATTACTACGAATTGCTCTCGGACCCCGAGACGGCCCGGTTGCATCACATGTCCTGTGACCTGCACAGACAGAAGATTGCGCAGCTGCGTGAACAACCCGAGATGCAGGACCTGATGCAACGGATGACAGCAGATTTTACGGCCAGTCACAGCGAATGAGCGGGATTAAATCTGAAACAGGAGGCATCTGATGCTTTGGCTGCATTTGGGTATGCCCAAGACCGGTACGACTGCGCTTCAGGGATATGTGCAGCAGAACAAGTCGCAGCTTGCCGATGTGGGGTTGCGCTATATGGAAACCGGACGGCGTCGCCATGAAGGTCAGGGCCGTCTTGCGATCAGCCACAACATCATTGCCTTTCACATGAACCAGACCAATCAGCCGATGGATTCGTTTCGTGAGGCAATGGCCATCGAATACGACGCGCACAGAGATCAGACCTGCCTGGTGTCATCCGAAATGTTCTATAACTGCGACCTGAGCAAGCTGGCGCAGGTCTTTGCGGAAATCCCCTCGCGCGAGTTACAGATTACCTACTATTGCCGCAGATATTCTGATTTTCTGGAAGCCGATTACAAGCAACGTGCCAAGAATGGCCGTTTGGGGGGCAGTGCGACCGAGTATGTTCGCAACTTGCTGGACAGGATCAAGGCTGACCCAGGTATCTACAGTTTTTCGGCGAAATTGAATCGAATCCGCCAGGCCTTTCCGGGGGTCGCCGTCTTGCCGGTCCTGTATGACCGTTCTCAGATGGTACGGGGGCACGTGGTCGATGACTTCATGTCGCACATAGGTGTGTCTTTGCCTGACGAAGCGGTGGTCGATCGGCCTTCGAACCTATCGCAATCGCGTGCCGCCAGCGAGGCCTTTGGTATCGTGTCCAAGGCTCTCGGGCGTCAGAAAAGTCGTCGTCTGCGCCGGCGCGTGGTCGAGGATCCGGTCATGATCCGGCGATATGACGTATTGGAACCGGATGAGCGGGCCTGGCTGGACGAGTTCGTAGCCAGCCACGATGTCACCTTCCAGCAAGAGTTTTTTCCCGAACGTTCTCAGATGTTCAACCCGGTTGAGTTGAGCGACGAGGATCAGAAATTCCGTCGTGATACGGCCCAGGAGTACGACGCCCTGCTTCGCGCGTCCGAGATCGTGTTCCGCATGGCGCTGGAGAATTGAGAGTCAGGGCTCGATGGTGACTTCCTGACGCTGGCGACCGGTTGTCTTGTCAAAGATCAGAATGCGGTTGTCATCCGTCACCACCGCGTACCAGTTGTTGCCGATGGTCACGGCCTGCGCCTTCGCGCCGTCGGGCAGTTCGACTTGATCCGGCAGGGCGGGGGTTCTGTCCGATAGTCGGATGACAATCAGCGCGAATGTCACTAGAACCCCGCCAATCATCACCGCGGTCAGCAGCATGACCATTCTCCGCAGCAGGCGAAGCTGCGGCGTTTCCTGCGGTTCTTGGGGTTCGGAAGGGACAGTCATGGGCACCCGTCAGATTGAATTTCAGATCGCGGCCGATCCGCCGCCACGCCTTGATAAGGCGCTTTCGCGCGATGTGCCAGCCGAGGAAAATCTGTCGCGCACGCGATTGGCCAAGCTGATCGATCAAGGCGCCGTGCGGATCGACGGGACCGAGGCGCGCGACCCCAAGGCCAAAGTCGCCGAAGGCGCTTCGGTGTCGATCTCCGTGGCCGAGGCCGAAGACAGCCACATCGGTCCGGAAGATATCCCGTTGGAGGTGGTTTTCGAGGATGCTGATCTGATCGTCATCAACAAACCGGCAGGTATGGTTGTGCATCCCGCACCGGGCTCGCCGAACGGGACACTGGTCAATGCGTTGCTGCATCATTGCGGCGATGACCTTTCCGGCGTCGGTGGGGTGAAGCGCCCCGGAATCGTGCATCGTATCGACAAGGAAACCAGTGGCTTGTTGGTGGTCGCAAAATCGGATGCCGCGCACCACGGGCTGGCCGCTCAGTTCGAGGCGCACACGGTTGAGCGGTACTACCGTGCGATCTGCTACGGCGTGCCTGATGCGAATGACCCGCGTCTGCGTGGCGTGAAGGGGGTCAGCTTCGAGCCTGGAAACATCATGCGTCTGACCACTCAGTTGGCGCGTCACAAGACCGACCGGCAAAGACAGGCAGTGCTGTTCCACGGTGGTCGACACGCGGTTACTCGGGCGCGTGTGGTCGAGGCATTCGGCATTCCGGCAGGGTTGGCGCTGATCGAATGCTGGCTGGAGACCGGTCGTACGCACCAGATTCGCGTCCACATGGCCCATGCCGGGCATGGGTTGGTGGGCGATCCTGTCTATGGGGGCAAGCGCAAACTGGCGGCCAAGGCGTTCAGTTCGGAAATCTCCGAGGCCATCCGAACCTTCCCACGTCAAGCGCTTCACGCTGCCGTTTTGGGTTTTGAGCACCCGGTGACGGGGGAAAACCTGCGCTTTGAGGCCGAATTGCCGGAAGACATGCAAAAACTGATTGAACAGCTTCGCGCGCCGCTGACATAATGCGCAAAGTTACGTGAAGAACACTTTCTTAGGTTTCCTTTATCAATCGTTAATTCCAAACTGTTAACGGTACCTCTTGAACGGATTGGGAAGACCTCCCATATCCATGTTAACGACTTAAACATTTGTCGGAGGGACATGAAACATGGCAAATTACGCAAATCTCCCCGCGCCGACGCCGGAAGGCGGCCTGAACCGCTATATGCAGGAAATTCGTAAGTTTCCGCTGCTGGAGCCGGAAGAAGAATACATGCTGGCAAAGCGTTGGGTGGAAGAGCAAGACGCTGAAGCGGCTCATAAAATGGTCACCTCGCATCTGCGACTGGCGGCCAAGATCGCCATGGGCTATCGCGGCTATGGTTTGCCGCAAGCCGAGGTGATTTCCGAAGCCAATGTGGGCCTGATGCAAGCGGTCAAAAAATTTGACCCTGAAAAGGGATTCCGACTGGCGACCTATGCGATGTGGTGGATTCGCGCCTCGATCCAGGAATACGTTCTGCGGTCATGGTCGATGGTGAAACTGGGCACAACCAGCGCGCAGAAAAAGCTGTTTTTCAACCTTCGCAAGGCCAAGGCGCGCATTGGTGCGCTTGAGGAAGGGGACCTGCGCCCCGAGAACGTCAAGAAGATCGCCGAAGATTTGGGCGTGACCGAAGACGAAGTGATCAGCATGAACCGCCGGATGTCCGGTGGCGATGCCTCGCTGAACGCGACTGTCGGGTCCGAGGGCGAAGGCACCATGCAGTGGCAGGACTGGCTTGAGGATGAAGATGCCGACCAGGCTGGCGACTATGAAGCGCGTGACGAACTGGATGCGCGGCGTGAGTTGCTGGCGGCTGCTCTGGACGTGCTGAATGATCGGGAAAAGGATATCCTGACCCAGCGCCGTCTGATGGATCAGCCCGTCACGCTGGAAGAACTGAGCACGCAGTACAATGTCAGCCGCGAGCGCATTCGCCAGATCGAAGTCCGTGCCTTCGAGAAGCTGCAGAAAAAGATGCGTGAACTGGCGCGTGAAAAAGGAATGCTGGGCACGGTCTGAGACCTGCCCAAGCTAAGAAAGCCCGCCTTTCACGGCGGGCTTTTTTTGTTACGCGAATACAAAATCGCTCTCAGACAACTGGCCGGCCCGCACACCAAGCAGGTCTATGCTGTCACCATCTCCCAACTCGATGGTTGTGCGGAAGAAACCGCCCGAGATGTGGTCTTCGATGTCCTCAAAGCTGAGAATGCCGTCATAGGCGCTGAGGTCGATCTTGTCCTTGCCAACCTGGAAGTCGAGGATGAGGTCTTCTCCGTCGCCATCGTCGAAGAAGAAGGTGTCGTGCCCGCGTCCACCGACTAGAAAGTCATCGTCGGCTCCGCCATCGATCAGATCCTTGCCGCGACCGCCAAAGATGGAGTCGTCGCCTTCATCACCGCGCAGGATGTCCTTGCCGCGGCCACCGAAGATGGTGTCATGCCCAGTGCCGCCCAAGGCGACATCATTGCCGCGCCCGGCAACGATAAAATCATTGCCGCCGCCGCCATGCACAAAGTCCTGACCGCGCCCGGTAAAATGAAACTCGTCCGACTCGTCACCAATAATGAAGTCCGTGTTCTTCTGACCCAAAATGCCGGTAACTGAGACCGGAAGCAGCACTCCGTCAAGCACGTGGATGATCCCGTTCGAAGCTTCGACGTCGAAGGCAATGAGGCCCGGGTCCGCAATACCCGGATCCGCGTCTCCAAGGCTTGGAGGCGAACTCAGCAGGTTCAGTTCCAGGCTTGTTCCCAGCAAGGTTTCGATCTGGGCACCATCACCAAGACTGACTACGGCATCCTTGGTGAACGATCCGTCCACGACGTGGTATTGCAGGATATTGGTCAGCAGGGGCAGGGGGTCACCGCCGCCCAGCAGGGTCAAGGCTTTAACGACGTGCCCAAGCGCCCCGTCCTCATCCGAGCCGCCATAGCCCAAGGCCTGCGCCAAGGCCACGAAGGCAGCATCGGTTGGTGCAAATACGGTCAGATCGACCGCGTCGCTGTCCAGCGTCCCGGCAAGTCCGGCCGCGATGACAGCTTCGCGGAGGATGTCAAAATCCCCACCATCGCTGTCGAATGTACCCGGAGCTCCGCTGATTTGAATAACGCGTTCCGTGATCGTTGGTCCGTCTGTCATGTCAGGCATTTCAGTTCATCTCCCACCCTGGTTGCCGCCTTTGACCGGGAAAGGACCTGCGAAGGCACATCTCCCCACCGGCGATACATTTGGTACGGAGGGAGTTGGAAAACGGATCACCAAATTCGGATGTCGAGATTTGGCACGGTGCGATTGACCGACCTTTCCGGGGCTAAATCCCTTTGTGATGTCATGCGGTTATAGAGTGAGATTCACCTACTTCAATTGTTGCCTGAAAACGCGCACCATGTTCTCACCCATCACTTTGCGAACTTGCGTTTCGGTCAGACCCTGTGCCAGCAAAGCCGACGTCAAGGCGGCCAGTTCCGAGGTGTCAAACGCCGTTTCGACCGAGCCGTCATAGTCCGAACCCAACGACACATGATCTTCTCCCACGGTATCGATCGCGGCCTTGATCATCTTGGCAATACCGGTCGGAGAGATATCGCCGCAGGTAACATCCGCCCAATAACCCATGCCGATAACACCCCCGGTTGCGGCGATGTCAAGCATCAGATTGTCCGGAAAATTGCGTTTAACCGGGCAGAACCCGTGCAGGCCGCCATGGCTGACAATCAAGGGGACGTCGGTCATCGCGATCACCTCATGGGCGACCTGCGGGCTGGAATGGGCAAGGTCGATGACGACAGGGCGCTGTGCCAGCTCTGTCACGACCTGTCGTCCGAACTCGGTCAGGCCAATTTCGCCATAGCCATGCAGAGACCCGCCAAGTTCGTTGTCGAAAAAATGGTGCAGTCCAAAGACGCGGTGCCCGGCATCGAACAGCGTGTCCAGATTGCTCAGGTCACCTTCCAGCGCGTGTGCGCCCTCGATACCCAAGATACCTCCGACGACCGGCTGACCCGCTGCGCGTGCGGCCAATACGGTGTCCAGATCGGCGCGGGTTTTGACAACCTTCAACTGACCGTTCGAGGAAGCCTCGAACTGGTGCAGCTTTTCGGCCTGATAGATGGCGCGTTCTTTGAGGCTGTCCCAGGTGCGCAGGGGCCAAAGCTGCCCGATCGCCAGAAGGGTGATGTTGTCGAACGCCTCGGCCGAGTTTGCCTCATAATTCTGTCCGGCGGGGGATTTGGTAACGGCGGTAAAGACTTGCAAGGCGACGTTGCCTTCGATCAGACGGGGGATGTCGACCTGACCCCGTGTGCCGCGTTCGTTCAGGTCACGGCTCCACAACAAGGGATCTGCGTGCAGGTCGCCGACAATCAGGGTTTCATGCAAGGCGGCGGCGTCCCCCGATATCTCAAAGGGCGCGTGGTCGATCACGCTGTTGCGTTTCGCTTCGATGTAAGATGGCAGAAATCCGAAAAACACAACAGCACCGACGATCACGGCAAACCCGAGCAGACCGCCTATCCGTTTGAAAATCCGCTTCATTCACACTTCCTCCCGACTTCTGCGGGCACATTAGGGTGGTTTCTTGCAGATAAAAGCCTGACTTAACGTCGGAAGGTTGCTAGAAGGGCGGGAACAAGCCTGTTAGCGGTAACTTTCGGATTCGGCTGAGATCACGTATGTCGGAGGAGAATATGCAAAATCCAGTTCAATGGGGTGTTATGGGCGCTGCCAAGTTTGCGCGCCAATTCATGGCACCGGCGATTCATGCTGCCAACGGCGCACAACTGGCGGGGCTGGCCACGTCAAGCGCGGCCAAGGCAGAACTGTTTCAGGCCTTTTGCCCTGATTTGACAGTCTTTGACAGCTATGAGGCAATGCTAGCCGATCCTCAGATCGAAGCCGTATATATCCCGCTTCCCAATCACTTGCATGTGGAATGGGCCCTCAAGGCGCTGGATGCGGGGAAGCATGTGCTGTGCGAAAAGCCTATGACCATGACCGCGGCCGAGTTTGCACCGCTGATCCAAAAGCGGGATGAAACCGGGTTGCTGGCGGCCGAGGCTTATATGATCGTGCATCATCCGCAGTGGCAGTTGGTACAAAAACTGATCGCGGACGGAGCTATTGGAAAGCTTGCGCATGTGGCCGGTGCGTTCAGTTTCGACAATCGCGCGGATACCGCAAATATCCGAAACCGCGCGGAAACCGGTGGTGGCGGGTTGCGTGACATCGGCGTCTATGTGATCGGCGGCGCGCGGTTTGCGACAGGTCAGGAACCGGTGCAGGTCGAGTCTGCGATCCGGTGGGAAGATGGTATCGACACCTTTACGGAAATCCGCGCGCAGTTTCCGGGTTTTACCTATTCCAGCTATGTCTCGATCCGCATGCACCCGCATCAGGAAATGGTGTTTCACGGCGAAGGCGGTGTGATCCGCCTGACCGCGCCGTTCAACGCCCGGGTCTTTGGCGAGGCACGGGTGGAATTGCACCGTCCGGGGCTTGAGGTTCAGGTCATTCGTTTCCCCGGCGACGACCACTACAAACTGCAGGTCGAGGCGTTCGGCCGCTCGGTACGTGAAGGGGCGGGGTATCCGTGCCCTCTGGAATTCTCGCGCGGGACGCAGGAAATGATCGATCTGGTGCTGGAAAAGGCGGTGCCCCTCTGACTTGCCACGCCACGCGTCGCTAGGCTAATCTGACGGGCACCTGATCAGGAGGGAGGCCCATGGCAGGCGGCTGGGCGCGCGACGACGCGGTGAGTGAGCAGATTGAAGCGTCAATTACGGACGAGCTGGCCCGGATGCAGGCGCAAAAGCGTCCGATCGGGGAAAGCCTTACCCATTGCGCCGAATGCGAAGAGCCAATTCCGGAGAAACGGCGAATTGCCATTCCGGGTGTAAAGCTGTGTCTGGACTGTCAACAGGAACGCGACGGAGCGTTCAAGGCGCGTTCGGGCATTAACCGTCGCGGTTCCAAAGACAGCCAACTGAAGTAAGCGGGGCAGTGCGATGCCCAAAGCCAGCCTTCTGCAAAACGGTTTGGTTCTGGGGTTTCTTGCCGCGTTTCTGTGGGGCACGCACAGTGTCATCGTCCGCTATTTAACCGCGGATCTTGGGGGGATGCAGATCGCGGTGACCCGCCTGTTCATCGCGGCGCTGGCCATCTATGGCATGTTGCGCGTGATGCGGATTGCCGTGTCGATCCGGCTGGGCGACTGGAATTTCCGACTGGCTGTTTTGTCGACAGTGGTCAACTATATCCTGTTCCATATCGGGCTGGAGCATACCGGTGCGGCCAACGCTATGGTGCTCGAAAACACAGCTCCGTTCTTTGTTCTGATCTTCCTGTATTTCTTTGCCGATACACCGGTTACTCGCACGGATGTTCTGGCCACAGTATTGGCCATTCTGGGCGTATTTCTAACTGTTTACCAAGATTTTCAGGGTGTTGGAGAACCCGTGTTCGGCGATATTCTGGAAATCGGTGCGGGGCTGAGTTGGGCTGTTTTCCTAATCGCCAGCAGCCGTGCGATGCGCAATTCCGAAACAACCGGAGAGCGCCTCAATTTCCTGTTTGGTATTTTTCTGAGCGCGGGTGTTCTGTTGTTGCCGCTGGCCGCTTTTTCGATGCAGGTGCCAACAGCCAATGATGTTGTTTTCCTAATCCTGTTAGGTGTGCTTCCGACCGCGATGGCTTATTACCTGTGGTATGAGGCCGCGGCGCGGGTGTCGACCTTGACAGCAACGCTGTTGTTCGCAGCTTCCGTAGTTTTCACTTTTATAAATTCGGCGGTGTTTCTGGGGGCTACAATCACGCCGATTGCAATTGCAGGTGCCGTGCTGATCGTGGGGGCGATCTTCGTGACGTCTATGAAGAAGTACGGTGATTGAAAAAGGAATTTTTCTTAACCTGCGGGCGTGCTCAGGGTCAAAGACATTACGTATTGCGGGCCAGCTTTACCATGAGGCCAGATATCGCCGGTCTCTGAAAAACCAGCGCGGCGGTAGGTTGAGATGGCAACCGGATTTTGTAAGTTCACGGTCAGGAGCAAGCTAAGAGCCTCGGGGTATTGTTTTGGCAAGTAAGTCTTCAGTTCCGCCATGGCCGCGGTACCGTGACCTTTGCCTTGGGCGCGGTGGTCAAGGATGACCGCTCGCAGACCCAAATCGGTGTCCGATGCGAAGGGATAGTCCCGCCAATAAGCTCTGTCTATTTTGAAAAGACCGATCGCCTTGCTGCCCAATCTGATCTGGTGAAGATCAAACCGGCCTGCAGGCTCAGCCAGCGCTTCGGCTACTGTGCCTGCAAACTTCTTTTGATCGGGCCGCAGTTTAATCCCCGCGACCTGATCAGGATCCTGACGGTCCAGCGGTAGAAGCGTGATCACGCCTCCATAGCTTCCAGTTCGTCGATAAAGCCCGAAATCATTGACAGACCCTTGTCCCAGAACTTCGGATCGCTCGCATCCAGTCCGAATGGGGCAAGCAGTTCTTTGTGGTGTTTCGATCCGCCCGCCCGCAGCATCTCGAAATACTTGTCCTCGAACCCTTCCGATCCGCTTTCGTAGACGGAATAGAGAGCGTTCACCAAGCCGTCGCCAAAGGCGTAGGCATAGACGTAAAAGGGCGAGTGGACGAAGTGCGGAATATAGGCCCAGAAAGCTTCATACCCATCCATGAACTCAAACGCCGGGCCAAGGCTTTCGGCCTGAACGCTCATCCACAGGGCATTGATGTCGTCAGGGGTCAGCTCGCCTTCGCGGCGGGCGGCGTGGAGCTTGCATTCGAAGTCGTAGAAGGCGATCTGACGCACGACCGTGTTGATCATGTCCTCAACCTTACCGGCCAGCAGAATCTTGCGCTGTTCCGGGGTTTCGGCCTGATCCAGCATCTTGCGGAAGGTCAGCATCTCACCGAACACCGAGGCAGTTTCGGCCAGTGTCAGAGGGGTTGAGGACAGCATCTCTCCCTGGCCGGCGGCCAGCACCTGGTGGACGCCGTGGCCCAGTTCGTGCGCCAGAGTCATCACATCACGCGGTTTGCCCAGATAGTTAAGCATCACATACGGATGCACTTCGGTCACGGTCGGATGTGCAAAGGCACCCGGAGCCTTGCCTGGTTTTACTGCTGCATCGATCCAGCCTTTCGAGAAGAACGGCGAGGCGATTTCCCCCATACGGGGATCGAAGGCGTTATATGCGTCCATCACGGTCTTCTCGGCCTCGTCCCAGCCGACAACCCGGGTGTCTTCCATCGGCAGCGGCGCGTTGCGGTCCCAGACCTGCATCACATCCAGCCCCAGCCATTTGCGTTTCAGCTCATAATAACGATGGCTCAGCTTGGGATAGGCGGCCACAACAGCCTCGCGCAGCGCCTCGACCACCTCGGGTTCGACGTCGTTTGACAGGTGACGGCCGGCCTGCGCAGTCGGCATGTTGCGCCAGCGGTCGACGATTTCCTTTTCCTTGGCCTGCGTGTTGTGCACACGGGCGAAAGTTTTGATGTTGTCTTGAAACACAGCTGCCAACTCGCGCGAGGCGGCTTCGCGTTTGCTTCGGTCCTGTTCCGTCAGCAGGTTCAGTGTGCCCTCGATATTCAGCTCTTCACCGTCGACGGTGAAGGTCAGGCCTGCGATGGTTTCGTCGAACAAACGCTCCCATGCGTCGCCAACAACACCCAGATCGTGCAGGAACTTCTCCAGTTCGTCCGAAAGCTGGTAGGGTTTCATTGCCCGGATGCGGCGGAAGACCGGCTCATAGCGTGCCAGATCGACATTTGCGTCGAAACGCGCCTTTAGCGCGTCATCGTCGATGCGGTTGATTTCCAGCGTGAAGAAAACCAGCGGCGTGGTGAAGATGGTGATCTTTTCCTGCATGTCCGACAGGAACTTGGCGCGCTCGGCATCGGTGGTCAGCTGGTAATACCGCAGACCGGCGAAAGACATGATACGACCGGCAATCGAGTTGATCTTTTCGTTGCGCTGGACGCAGGTCAGCAGACCTTCGGCATCCAGGTCCGCCAGCTTACCTTCGTAGTCGGCTGCAAAGGACGCACATTCGCCCTCCAACCAGTCCAGATCGCGGTCCAGTTCCGGCGCTTCTTCCGAACTGTAGAGGTCGGTCAGATCCCATTCCGGCAGGTTGCCAAGATCGCCGGCTCCTCCAACTGCGTTTGCGTCTCGGACGGGAAAAGGAAGGTCGCGCATGGATCACCTCGGAATATCTGCTTTCGCAAACATCTAGGCGCGGCCGGCCCGGATCACAAGCCGCCTTTGCGCGAGATTCTCTTTACTTCGAGAGGGCAGGCGCCGGCGTAGCGCGCGATTGCGCGGCCAGAAAATGCCCGGCCAACTGATCAAAGACAGGGCCACGCACCTCGGGCGGCTCCATCAGCACCTCATGTTCACCGTCGGTGATTTCGACCAGCGTGCCGTTGGGCCAGTTTGCCATCCGCGCGCGGATCGCTTTGCGATCAACGATTTGCTCATGGCTGCCCAGGATGGTCAGGGCGGGCGTCGCAGGGGCGGTTTGTTCCATCAACCAAGCGCATTCGTCCAGTGCTTCGCGCAGCCATATAGTCGACGGCGCGCCGAGCGCCAGTTCGGGATGCGCGATCAGTTGATCCTTCATCATCTGGTACATCGCCGGATCACGCGTCAGCACGTTGCCGGCGAAGGGTTGCGAGGCAACATAGCTTTCCAGCGATGTGGTCGGGGGCGTCTTTTCCCCAAGCCCGATGCGTGGCCCCCAATAGGCGGTCAATCGGCTGAGCGGCTTCATGATCGGTGTGAAAAAGATGCCCCACATGGGGCCGGTAAAGGCGCAGGCGGCAAAGCAGTCGCGCTCCAGAATTGCGCGCAGGCCGATCGCGCCGCCCATTGAGTGACCGATCACGTACCATGGTTTAGGCAACTCCAGTTGCTCGGCCAGATCCAGAGTGGCCTTCACATCCTGCTGATAGTCGGTGAATTGTTCGACATGCCCGACGCGCGGGTCTTCAAGCAGTCGGTCTGCCAGCCCCTGACCACGCCAATCAACGGCCAGACAAGCAAAGCCGCGACCAACGAATTCATTTGCAGCATCGCCGTATTTCTCGATGTATTCCGTCCGGCCGGGGAACAGCATCACCGTGCCGTTTGCCTCGCCTTCGGGGCGCCAGTGGCCCACGCGAATCCGGATGTTGTCCGAAGTTGTCACCCAATGGGCGGCACCACCGGCGGGTCCGCCGGCCACGTCTTCATAAAAGGGGGCCGGCGAGAACTGCATCAGGCCAGCACCGAAGCGAGTTTCATGGCAACACCCATGTCACCGTCTACGCTCAGCTTGCCCGACATGAACGCACCGGTGGGGTTCAAGTCGCCGCTGAGGATCTGTTCAAACGTATCTGCATCGGCGCTCAGGGTTACGTCGGTCTCTTCGTCGCTGACGCGTGCGCCGTTTGCATCCAGAACGATAGTGCCCAGATCGGCAATGGCAAACTTTGCCGATGCGTCGAAATCGCCGCCGGTCAGTTTTTCGTTCAGCGCGGCCGCGGCTTTTTCAAGAGTGTCGCTCATTGTGTTCCTCATATTGTTTCTGCGCCGTGAATGGACATCCCCGGTCGCAACGCTACACTGAACATTGTTATGGGCATTGCAATCAACAATCTCAAAGGTACCGTTGCGGCATTTTTTGTCACAGTCATGTTTTCCACCAGTTCCGCCGCGCAACAGGCGGACCTGCGGGATGAGGTCGCGCTGTTGCAGCAACTGTCGCTGGCCACGCCGGAACAGGCGATTGGATTGGATCGGCAGCTCAAGGCGCTGTGGTCGCAATCCGGCTCGGCCTCGGCGGATCTGCTTTTGGAGCGCGGGCGCGAGGCGCTGGAAGACGGAGATACTCTGACCGCCATCGAACACCTGACGGCGCTGACCGATCACGCGCCCGGATTTGCCGAAGGCTGGCATCTGCGGGCCTCGGCGTTTTTCGGAATGGATCGCTTTGGCATGGCCGCAGCCGATCTTGAGCACGCGCTGACATTGAACCCGAATAATTACGAAGCAATCTACGGGCTTGGGCTGATCTTCGAGATCATCGAACAGCCCGACAAAGCGCTCGACGCCTATGAGCGCGCGCTGGCTATACATCCTCATCATGAAGAAGTAACCAATGCAGTGAATCGACTGAAGCCCCAGGTCGAGGGCTCGGCCCTCTAAGAGACGGGGCAGGGGGCAAAGGTGAGCGGGTCATCCCGAATTGTGGCCGTACTCGGCCCGACCAACACAGGTAAAACCCACTACGCGATCGAGCGGATGCTGGGATATCGGACCGGAGTAATCGGTCTGCCGCTGCGTCTGCTGGCGCGCGAGGTTTATGACAAGATCGTCGCCATTCGCGGCCCGTCCGTTGTGGCGCTTGTAACGGGTGAAGAGCGGATCGTACCGCCGCGCACCCAGTACTGGGTTTGCACGGTTGAGGCGATGCCCGAGGGCATGGGCGCGGATTTCGTGGCCATCGACGAGATCCAGCTCTGCGCCGATCCCGAACGCGGCCATGTCTTCACCGACCGCCTGCTGCGGGCGCGCGGCACCAATGAGACGTTGTTTCTGGGATCAGACACCATGCGCGGCTCCATCGCGGCGCTGGTGCCTGAGGCTCAGTTTGTTCGCCGTGAACGGATGTCGCAGCTTGTCTATGCGGGATCAAAGAAAATCAGCCGTATGCCGTCGCGCAGTGCGATTGTCGGGTTCTCAGTCGATAGTGTCTATGCGATTGCCGAGCTTTTGCGCCGCCAAAAGGGCGGTGCGGCCGTGGTCATGGGGGCGCTCAGCCCGCGCACGCGGAACGCGCAGGTGGACCTGTATCAAAATGGCGAGGTCGACTACCTGGTCGCCACCGATGCTATTGGCATGGGGCTGAACCTGGATGTCGAACACGTCGCCTTTTCTTCCCTAAGCAAATTCGATGGCCGCCGGATGCGTCCGCTCGCTCCCAATGAGTTGGCTCAGATCGCAGGCCGCGCTGGTCGCGGGATGTCGGATGGCACGTTCGGCGTGACTGGTGAGGCCCCGCCACTTGACGAGGGTGTCGCGCAGGCAATCATGGACAGCCGGTTCACGCCGATGAAAAAACTGAACTGGAGGAATGCCACCCTGCGGTTTGGCTCGATTGAGGCGCTGATCGACTCGCTTGAGGTCAGTCCAAACGACGAACATCTGATCAAGGCACGGCCCGCGGATGACCTGAATGTGCTGAAATCACTGTCGCAAGTGACCGAGGTCGCGGCTCGCGCCAGTGATGGCCAATCGATCCGTTTGCTGTGGGATGTGTGTCGAATCCCCGATTTTCGCGGTATCAGCCACGCCGAACACGCCAGTCTGCTCGAAGTGATCTATGGGCACTTGCACGAACGCGGTTCGATCCCGGATGACTTCATGGCGCGGCAAATACGTCGGATCGACCGGACCGACGGGGATATTGATGCACTGTCCAAAAGGTTGGCATATATTCGCACTTGGACATATGTTGCGCAGCGAAACGGTTGGGTGCGTGACGAATCACATTGGCGTGACGAAACGCGCACTGTAGAAGACAGGCTGTCGGACGCATTACATGACCGACTGACGCAAAGATTTGTGGACCGGCGCACATCTGTGTTGCTGCGCCGGCTCAAACAGAAGGAGGCCCTTTTGGCCGAAGTAAATGACAAGGGTGAAGTGACCGTCGAAGGAGAATTCGTCGGTCGATTGGAAGGGTTCCGGTTTACACCGGACAAAAGCGCGCAAGGAACCGAGGCGAAAGCTTTGAAGTCGGCTTCCCTGCAAGCACTCGCACCGCAATTCCATCTGCGTGCAGACCGCTTCTACAATGCGCCCGATACCGAAATTGATTTTACCGATCAGGGTGGCCTGATGTGGGGCGAATATGCCGTCGGTAAGCTGGTTGCCGGGGTAGAGCCCCTCAAGCCGATGGTTGAGGTTTTTGTGGACGAGGCCGCAGGCCCGGATGTCGAACAGAAGGTGCAGCGCCGTCTGCAGCACTTTATCGACCGCAAGGTTGCCGCGCTGTTTGAGCCGCTGTTGAACCTGTCACGGGACGAGGAACTGTCCGGTCTGGCCAAAGGCTTCGCTTTCCGGATGGTCGAGGCGCTGGGCGTTCTGCCGCGTGCCGGTGTCGCGCAAGAGGTCAAGGATCTGGATCAGGACGCCCGCGGCGCGCTGCGAAAGCATGGCATCCGGTTCGGTCAGTTCACCATCTTCATGCCGCTGCTGCTGAAGCCTGCACCGACGCGCCTGCGACTTGTTTTGTGGGCGCTGGCCAACGGGCTGCAGGAATTCCCCGAAGCACCGCCTCCGGGTCTGGTCACCGTTCCGGTCGCCAAGGATGCGCCCGAGGGTTACGATACTATGTGCGGTTACCGCGATGCGGGCGAACGCTCGATCCGGATCGACATGCTGGAACGTCTGGCGGATATGCTGCGCGCCGAAGACAGCCGTGGTGGGTTCGAAGCCAAGCCCGACATGCTGTCGATCACCGGCATGACGCTGGAACAGTTCGCCGACCTGATGCAGGGCTTGGGTTATAAGGCTGAACGAGGTGAGCGTGAAAAGGTGAAACCTGCTCCGGCAGAGCAACCCATCGCGGATGCGATTGAACAACCGGTAACCGAAGAAACTCCGGCGCCCGTCGCGGAAACCGAAGAGGTCGTCGCCCCCGCCGAGGCGTCAGCCGAGGCCACCGAAAGCACCGAGGCGCCGGCTGAGGCTCTGGAATCAGAGGAACCCGGGGTCGAAGTATTCTACACCTTCACCTGGGGTCGTCAGCGCCAAGCCAACCGTGGCCCACGTCGTGAACAGCGGCAGGGGCAGAGCAAAGGCAAACCGCGAGGCAAACCTCAGGACGGGCGCGGCAAGCCGCAGGGCAAGAAGGGTGGCAAGCCGCAAGGTGCCAAGTCCTTCTCGTCCCGTCCGCCCAAGAAGGAAAAGGCTATCGACCCCGATAACCCGTTCGCAGCAGCGCTGATGGGTTTGAAGGACGGTAACTAAACGTCGATGGCCGAGGCCAAGCTGCGGATCGACAAATGGCTGTGGCAGGCGCGGTTCTTCAAGACCCGCAGCCTTGCCGCCAAACAGGTCAGCGCCGGCCATGTCCGGCTGAACGGAAATCGGGTCCTGAAACCGGCGCAGGCCGTAGGACCCGGAGACGTTCTGACCTTCCCACAGGCCCGTACCGTGCGAGTGGTTCGGGTCGAAAAGCTCGGCGAGCGACGAGGTCCGGCACCCGAGGCTCAGACATTATACTTCGATTTGACTGAAAAACGGGACGTCCCGCCCAAAAATCCGGGTTTCGAAGGAAAAGGTCGTCCGACCAAGAAAGATCGGCGCGCGCTTGATCTTTCTCGCACCAAAGAGGGCTGATCTTCCCTTGAAGACAATGCAATACTGGATTAGCTAACGCCCAAAGCGCAAATGGGAATCCGACCATGACCTACGTTGTCACTGAAAACTGCATCGCCTGCAAATACACCGACTGTGTCGAGGTGTGCCCGGTGGACTGTTTCTACGAAGGTGAGAACACATTGGTCATTCACCCCGATGAGTGCATCGACTGCGGCGTGTGCGAACCTGAATGCCCCGCCGACGCCATCCGCCCCGACACCGAACCGGGCATGGATCAGTGGGTCGAATTCAACCGGAAATACTCGGAACAATGGCCGGTGATCGTGACCAAGAAAGACCCGCTGCCCGAAGCCGAAGAACGTGACGGTGAAGAGGGCAAGATGGAGAAGTATTTCTCGGAAGCGCCAGGCGAAGGTGGCTAAGCGATTCGCTCTCTGAACTTGTTCGTTCAGGTATAGAAACAGGTTGCATCGCCTTGAAAAAAATAGGTTTTCAAGGCCGCAATTGGTCGTGACCTTTCGGGCGCCGTAATTCTGTGATATAATCGTAACCTGAATGATGAATGAGATGGGGATGTGCTCCGTAAGTATGACTGCTTTGGAGTTCTGATTTAATGACAAAACAGCCGCTTGGCGGAGCTGAAAAAGGCTCCGGCTTGTGTGTTTTTTTGTCCCGTATCTCGCTCTGTAACCAAGGATGAACCTGTATGTCTAAGTCGAAAAAGCTTGAGTTCCGCCCGAACGACTATGTTGTTTACCCTGCGCATGGCGTGGGTCAGATCATCTCGATCGAAGAGCAGGAAGTCGCGGGATACTCGCTTGAGCTCTTCGTCATCTCCTTTGAAAAAGACAAGATGACCCTGCGAGTGCCGACCAACAAGGTCACCGAATCCGGCCTGCGGTCGCTCAGCTCACCGGATGTCATCAGCCAAGCGATGAAAACACTGAAAGGCAAGGCCAAGGTCAAGCGCGCCATGTGGTCCCGCCGGGCGCAGGAGTACGAACAAAAGATCAACTCGGGCGATCTGATCTCGATCGCTGAGGTGGTCCGCGACCTGCACCGCACCGACGACCAGCGCGAACAGAGCTATTCTGAGCGTCAACTCTACGAAGCCGCGCTCGAGCGTCTGACCCGCGAAGTGGCCGCTGTCTCCGGCGCTGGCGAAGTTTCGGCTGCCAAGCAGGTGGATGAAGTTCTGACCTCACGCGCCGCCGCCGCCTGATTGCAGCGAACACTGAAATTCTGGCCGCTCCCGTTAGGGGGGCGGCCTTTTTCGTCTCTGGTCTTGGTGAATTCCCCGTTTGCCGCTAATTTTCCTGTAACCAGAGGCGGATACATGACCGGGATAAAGCAAACCGTTAAGTTCCTTTACATCGCGCATGAGCCGGTTTCCGTCTGGTTCCGCTATGGTCTGATCCTGTTCGACGCGGCGTCGATCGTGTTTTTCGTGGCTACGGCGAATATCCCACATGGTCCGGGGATCACCATCGCCAGCCTGTGCGTCGGTTTTTTGATCCTGCTGGATTTTCTGGCCCGACTGTGGATCGCAAAGGATCGCTGGAAGCTACTGCGCAAGGTCTACACGCTGGCCGATATCGTCGTGATTTCCTCGTTGCTGCTTGATCCGTTCTTGCCAGGAAACCTGGCCTTCGTGCGGATTCTGCGTGCTTTGCGCCTGATCCACTCCTATCACCTGCTGCGTGACCTGCGGCGCGACAGTCAGTTTTTCCGGACGCATGAAGACGCTGTGATCGCAGCGATCAACCTGATGGTGTTCGTGTTCGCGACTTCCACGGCCGTTCTTGTGTTCTTCATCCCCGACAACAGCCAGACCGCGTATATCGATGCCCTCTATTTCACCATGGCAACGCTGACCACGACCGGCTTCGGTGATATCACCTTGTCGACCCCGGGCGGTAAGTTGTTTTCGGTGTTCATCATGGTGGTGGGCGTGGCGCTGTTCGTGCGGTTGGCGCAGGCGATCTTCATGCCGCAGAAAGTGCGGCACAAATGCCCAAGCTGTGGGCTTTACCGTCACGACCCAGACGCGGTGCATTGCAAACATTGCGGTGCAACCCTGAGGATCGAGACTGGCGGTGTGAGCTAAAGTGTCGCCACGGCTGTGGCCAGGAAGGCCAGTTCGGCCAGCTGTTGCGTAGCGCCCAGGATGTCACCGGTCTGGCCGCCGATCTTGGCCTTTGCGACCCAAGCCAGCACTGCGGCACTTACAGCGGCAAGGATGACGGGCAGGGTGGTTCCTGCCCCTGCCAAAAGCGCCGCGCAGATAACGGCCAGCGCAAGTCCGACCGCCACGGTTGCCCGGCGCGGCGCGCCGACCGAATGGCTCAGGCCGCCGTTGCGGGCGTTGGGCAGGGCACCCATCAGCACCGGCATGAACGCACGGGACACGATGCACGCGGCAAGAACCGCTCCGTAAGTGCCAGCCGTCAGCAGGGCTGCAATCAATGCGACACGCATCAATTGGGTGAAGATCAGCGTCAGGACCCCGTAGGCCCCGATATGGCTGTCCTTCATGATTTCCAACCGGCGCTCCCGCGTGAACCCGCCCCAAAGCCCGTCTGCTGTGTCGGCCAACCCGTCTTCGTGCATGGCGCCGGTTGAAATCACCAGCGTGGCGGTAACAAGTACAGCAGCGATCATTGCGGGCAGACCCATCGCTATCGAGACCCAACCTACGGCGCAGGCCAGTAGGCCCACCACCAGTCCGACCAGAGGAAAAGCCCAGGCGGAATCGGCCTGACGCGCAAAGGCCTTTTCGGGCAGGCGGGGTACCGGCAGGCGTGTCAGTAGCACCAGCGCCAGCGGAATATCCCATGCGGAAATCAGGGTGTTGTCGTTTTTATGCACTCCCGCGCCTTTCCGGGTCTTGTTGGATTGGACGCTTCGGTTAAACACACAGGACCACTCTGATGCAACGAGGCTTTCGATGCTGCCCGAACTTAATGATCTGAAAACACTCCGTGATACTCTGAGCCAAGCACCCGCTCCGGATGAGACTGCGCTGCAAGGGGCGGCTGACCGCAATGGACAGCTGACCAAGCCGCCGGGAGCGCTGGGTAGGCTCGAGGATTTGGCGATCTGGTATGCGGGGTGGCGTGGGGATGCCCGTCCGCAGATTAGCGCTCCGCAGGTGATTGTTTTTGCGGGCAACCATGGTGTCACGGCGCAAGGCGTCTCGGCCTTTCCACCGGAAGTGACCGTGCAGATGGTGATGAACTTTGAACACGGTGGCGCGGCAATCAACCAGTTGGCCAAGGCTGCCGGTGCCACGATGGATGTACACGCGCTGAATTTGGATGCGCCCACCGCCGATTTCACTGCAGGTCCGGCCATGTCCGAGGATGAGCTGTTGCAGGCACTGCGCACCGGTTGGAATGCCGTTGATCCCAAGGCGGATCTGCTGGTTGTCGGAGAGATGGGGATTGGAAACACCACTCCGGCCGCCGCGATCGCCTGTGCCCTGTTCGGCGGAGACGCATCTGACTGGACCGGGCGCGGCACCGGTGTCGATGACGCCGGGCTGATCAACAAAACCCGCGTCGTGGCCGAAGGTGTGGCCCTGCACGCAGGGGCTGGTGACGGTCTGGACGTTCTGTGTCGCCTCGGTGGGCGCGAGATTGCGGCGATGGCCGGTGCCATCGCCGCCGCGCGCGTTCTGCGCATTCCGGTCATTCTGGATGGTTTCATCTGCTCGGCGGCTGCGGCCTGTCTGGCTAACGTCTCCGCAGGGGCCCTGGATCACGCCATTGCCGGGCATCAGAGCGCAGAAGGCGCGCATGGCGCAGTGCTAAAAAAGCTCGGCAAGGAACCGTTGCTGAAACTTGGCCTGAGATTGGGCGAAGGCTCGGGAGGGGCGCTGGCGATCAACATTCTGAAAAGCGCAGTGGCCTGCCATTCGGGCATGGCCACCTTTGCCGAGGCTGGAGTTTCAGACGGGTAACCCGAACGGCCTGACCCGCATGTCAGGGTCAGGCCGATTTCTGGGCGTGCTTCTCGGCCAGTTCCAGAAGCTCGGTTTCCAGATCTTTCTCGAACTGCTGCGCGCGTTCGATGTATTTCTTGTTTTCCGCTGTCGGCATCCCGGGGATCCAAAGCTCGGCAAGTTCGCGGATTGATGCGCGGTCGTGGTGGTAGAAGGTCTGTTCGGCCTGCGCGGCCTCATATTCGCTCAGGCCGATATTCTCGAGGACATAACGCCCGGCTCGCAGTGAGCTGTCGAACATCTCGCGCACGATATCGTTCGCGCCTGCCTGGTACAGTTCGTACACGTGAGTTCGGTCATGGGCGCGGGCGATGATGTGCAGATCCGGGCGCTGACGTCGGGCAAAGCTGACCAGACGTGTTACTTGTTTGCGGTCATCCATCGCGGCAACAAGCACAGTCGCTTTCTCAAGCCCTGCGGCGCGCAACAACTCGGGTCGGGTCGGATCACCCAGAAACCCTTTGACGCCAAAGCGACGCATCAACTGGATGGTGTCGATATTATGATCCAATACGATGGTTTTGAACCCGCTCGCCCGGACCAGACGGTTCACGATCTGACCAAAGCGGCCGATGCCTGCGATGATTACCGGGCCTTGCTCGTCAATCTTGTCCGGTTCCGGCTGCGGTCCGCTGTCTCTGATCCGGCGGGACAGCAGGTCATAGATGATGAACAGCAGCGGTGTGATCAGCATGGTCAGGGCGATGATCATCAGCAGTTTCTGCGAAAGGTCGGACGGGATGACGTTCTGCTGCGTCGAAAAGGCCAGCAGGACAAAGCCGAACTCACCTGCTTGTGCCAGGCCTAACGTGAAAAGCCAGTGGTCCCGTCCGCGCAGCTTGAAGGCGCGGCCAACGAGATACAGGATGACCCCTTTGAACAGAATTACCAGAAGGGCCAGCCCGATCAGTTCGAGCGGGTCATTGAAGAAATAGCCGACATCGATCCCGGCGCCGACCGTGATGAAGAACAGGCCCAAGAACAGACCCTTGAACGGCTCAAGGTCGCTTTCCATTTCATGCCGGAACTCCGAGCTGGCCAGAACAACGCCCGCCAGAAAGGCGCCTAACGCAGGGGACAGGCCAACAAGCGTCATCAGGAAGGAAATCCCCACCACGATCATCAGTGCCAGCGCGGTATACATCTCGCGCAGGCGGGTGGCGTGGATAAAGCGGAACAGCGGCCGTGTCAGGTAGACGCCCGCAAGGATCACGAAGGCAATCGCGCCTATGGTGACCAGCGTGACGGCCCAGCCGGGCAAGCCTTCAACCAAGGACAGGCTGTGATGGCCTGCATCGTGCAAGTCTTTCACGCCCCGGTCGATTGATCCGTCGCTTTCCAGATGCGGTATCGAAGGCAGCGCCAAAAGCGGCAGCAGCGCCAGAATAGGGATCACCGCGATGTCCTGCGTCAGCAGCACCGAGAATGTAGCGCGACCGCCATTGGTCTGCATCAGCCCTTTTTCCGACAGCGTTTGCAGAACGATTGCAGTAGAAGACAGCGACAGGGTCAACCCGACCGCCAGCGCAACAGACCAAGGATGGTTTGCATACATGGCGACGCAGGCGATGGCAGCTGTCGATAGACCGACCTGCAGGCCGCCAAGGCCCAGCAACCTGTCACGCATATCCCACAGCGCGCGCGGCTCAAGCTCCAGCCCGATCAGAAACAGCATCATGACCACACCAAACTCGGCCACGTGTTGTAGGCTTTCGGTTTCGGCGCCGACTAGGCCGAACACGGGGCCAATGACGATGCCCGCAGCCAGATACCCCAACACGGACCCCAGCCCCAGACGCGCCGACAGGGGCACGGCAATCACAGCGGCTGCCAGATAGATTGAGGCCTGATAGAGGAAATCGTCCATGTCGGTCCTTTCGGTCAGGTCAGGTGGGTAAAGGGGCGTCGCGCTTGAGCTGATCCATCACGATTTGGCTTTGCACCCGTGCGACTGCAGGATGCGGCAGTATCACCTCGTGAAGCAAGCGGTTGAGCGCAGTTAGATCGTCGCAATAAACGCGCAGCAGGTAATCCGCCTCACCGGTCATCGTCCAGGCGCTGGTGATCTCGGGGCGTGAGTGAACCATACGGGCGAAACTCTCCGATTGTTCGGGACCATGCGTGCCCAGGTGCACCTGAATGAACCCCTGCACATGTAGACCCAGCTTCAGCGGGTCAAGCCGGGCGGTGTATCCGGTGATGTAGCCCTCAGCTTCCAGCCTCTGCCGCCGCCGCCCGGCCTGACTGGGTGATAGGTTCAGCATTTCCCCCAGTTGATGCGCAGTCAGATGGGCGTCCTTTTGCAGGGCAGAGAGCAGGCGCGTGTCGGTGGCATCCAGCATATGCGGGCTTTCTTCACTAATGTGCAAAACAGTGCGTGTTTTGCGCGTATTTTGCTAGGTTATACGAAAACAATGCGCAGAAACAGCGCTGGTTAAGGCGTATTTTAGAATCAGCAAAGAAATTCCTATTTTAATGAGGTGCACCATGGGTCCTTTCCCGCACAACGCCCCGAAATCTGTCATCAGCAAAGAAAACCCCGTCGGTACCGACGGGTTTGAGTTTGTGGAATTTGCGCATCCTGAGCCTCAGGAACTGCGTGATCTGTTCGCCAAAATGGGCTTTGAACAGGTTGGCTACCACACGGACAGACCTGAGGTTGAGCTGTGGCAGCAAGGCGATGTGACCTACATTCTGAATGCCGACACCGAAAGCTTCGCCGCGCGGTTTGTTGCCGAGCACGGCCCCTGCGCATCGGCGATGGGCTGGCGTGTGGTGGACGCAAAAAAGGCCTATGATCACGCAGTGTCCAAAGGCGCCGAACCCTATGATGCGGCAGACAAGACCATGGATGTTCCCGCAATCAGGGGTATCGGCGGGTCGCTGATCTATTTCATCGACCAATACCATGACACTTCGCCCTACAATCAGGAGTTCACCTGGACGAAGCAATCCAAGCCACGCGGCGACGGGTTCTATTACCTCGATCACCTGACGCACAACGTCTATAGCGGGAATATGGACAAGTGGTTTAAGTTTTACGAAGCCCTGTTCAACTTTCGCGAAATCCGGTTCTTTGACATTCAGGGTAAGTATACCGGCCTCTACAGCCGTGCCCTGACATCGCCTTGCGGCCGTATTCGCATACCGATCAACGAAGATCGCGGCGAGACCGGGCAGATCGTGTCTTATCTGAACAAGTACAAAGGTGAGGGCATTCAGCATATCGCGGTGGGTAGCGAGGATATCTATGCCTCGACCGATGCGATTGCCGAAAAGGGGCTGAAATTCATGCCCGGGCCGAACAAGGCCTACTATGACATGTCCAAGGATCGTGTCACCGACCACGACGAGCCGCTGGACCGGATGATGAAACATGGCATCCTGATCGACGGCGAGGGCGTTCTGGACGGCGGCGAAACCAGAATCCTGCTGCAAATCTTCTCGAAAACCGTGATCGGCCCGATCTTTTTCGAGTTCATTCAACGCAAAGGCGATGATGGGTTCGGAGAGGGGAACTTTCAGGCCCTGTTCGAGTCCATTGAACGGGAGCAAATCGAAAGCGGAGAAATTTCAGCGGCTTGATGGCATAAGTTAAAGCGGGTATTTTCGCCCGCTTTAACCGCGCGGCATTTTCAGCGTCAGGTTCCGACCCTTTTTCTGATAGCGTAGCTCGCTGTCACCAATTGCGATTACTTTGCCGCCGTCAAGCCTGTCACCCACTTTCAGTTTCTTGTAGCGGCCGCTGGGCAAGCGTACCAGCGCCCGGCGGTTGGCGGGTGTGCCGTAGACTCCGATCAGGTTCAGCTTTCGCAGATTCAGCGCATTGTCGATCGTTGCTTGCCGTGCAACCGAGGCTGTTGACGGAATTTTGGGGGCCACGGCCTTGGGCTGGAACGAGCCGGCCTCGACCTGACCAATACCGGCCGTCGAACCCAAACTGGCAGTTTGGGTGCTCGAAGAAGGGGCAAGACCCGTAGGGCGTGTTTTTGGACGCGGTACGCGCAGTCCTCCCAGCACAGCGGGGGCAGGTGCTTCTTCAACCTCTTGTCTTTGCAGAGACGCAGGGCGAACTTTGGGGCGCAGCGCCGCCAGTTCCTCGCGAGAGCGTCCGCCCAACTGCTGACGCTCGAACCGCTCGATCAGGTCACCAGGGCGCGGTTTCGGGCGCAGCCCGGCCAGCCGGTCAGAGGGCTCTTCAAGGGTCGGTTCCTGTTCGAACCGGACGGGGGGCGCTGGCGGTGCCTTGGCTGGGCGCCCGAGATAGACGACAATCCCCTCGGGGTTCAACGTTCCTTCGGCACTGGGAGCGACAAGCCCTCGTTCATCCAGGTCGAACCGGGAACCGGCAACGCTGGGCAGTGCGACCTGATCAAAGGGCGCGTCGGTAGCAAAGCTTTCAACGGAAGGTTGGGCAATTGCGTCGTTGGACAGGTTGGATTTGTCGATAGAGGCCAGATACAGCTCTTCTTGCGGGGGCAGAGCCGGGGGTGTCAGAGGCGCGGGCGCGATGATCTCGATGCCGGGTTGTGCTGGGATGTCCTGCGGTTCGGGGTCGCGATCGATCTCTTCGACCAGCGTTGGTTCCACATTCAGCGCTTCGAGGATCGCGGTATCCGTGGGAGATAGCTCAGGCTCATCGACAAGGGGCCCCTCCGGTTCGCGTTCGGCTGTTTCAGCGGGCGGCGTTTCGGGCTCGGCCGGAACTACCGGCGTGGTTTCACTGACCTGAGTGTCAGGCTCGGGCAGGGTGATTTCGACCTGCGCCGTTTCAGGCTCTTCGTCACTGTCCGGCGCGATCAGAGCCCATGCCCCTAACGCCACCGCGACGGTGAGTGCAGCTGCAATTGATACGGCGTGTTTTTTGGCCAACGCTTCAAAGGTCGCCTTGGGCGTCTCATCAGCGGACGGCGCGCGGAACAAGTCCGGAGCCGTTGTGTCAGCGATAGCGTGGACGTTAGGCGCAGGAATAACCCTGTCCTGCGGTGCTGCCGGGTTTTCGCTTTTATGGTCCAAAAACAGGGGCTCGGCCGGGAACTGGGCCTGATCTGTGTCCGCCGTGAACTGAACTGAAATAAACCCATGTTCGGTTGCAAAATCGTGTGCTTCGTCCAGCGTCTGTTTCGCGATGGCCGCAACATGGGTGGTAGAGCCGACCGTTGCGACGTCAAAAACCAGGTCATCGACCGAGTATGGTGTTGCATCGGCCAGCGCGGACCGGGCCTGTTTTGCGCTTTCCTCCGGCGTTTCTCCATCTGTTTCCATTGACAGGAATCGGACCTGATCTGCCGGAATCACGACCTTGCAACTCAGGTTGTTTTCCAGCGCGAACGCCTTGTCCCGCAAGGCATGAAGCTGATCGTCCAAGTCTGGCGTATCCAGTGCAACCTCACCAATGCAGTACCAGTCGTCATCCGATTGGTGGTGCACAGATATTTTGGTCGCAGAAAAAGACAGCGCAAATGCGGGTTTCATATTCCCGAAGAACCATAATTGTCAGCATCAATGCAAACGACATCTCGTCCGCAGAGTGACATTAAAGCAGGTTCTCGCCGAGGGAAAGAAAAAGCCGGATGTTCCCCTTGTTTGATCAGCCCTCACATCCCCATGTTGGTCCTGGAGAAATTGGAGGGAAGACCTTGAAGAAAATCGCTTTTCTGGCCGCGATGATGGCCGTGACCGCAGCAGGCATGGCGCATGCGGAAGAACGTCGCATCACGGTGGATGCGGCCGGAACCGTTCAGGCCGCGCCCGATATGGCGACTATCACTCTGGGCGTTACAAACGAAGATGCCGAGGCGTCGAATGCCATGCAGGCGACTTCTGATGCCGTTGCACAGATTTTGAAGCGGCTGGAGGATATGGGCGTCGAATCCCACGATGTGCAGACCCGTGATCTGTCGCTGTCGCCGGTCTGGTCCGGGCGCAACAACCCCAGCGGCGAACGGCCCGAGATTTCCGGCTTTGTCGCCTCGAACAACGTTCAGGTGCGTGTGCGCGACCTGACCAAGCTGGGTTCCATCATGGATGCGGTCATTCAGGACGGCGCCAATGATTTCGGCGGGCTAAGCTTTGGCGTACAGGATCCCGCTCCGCTGCAGGCAGAGGCGCGCGCCAAGGCCGTGGCCGAAGCGACGGCAAAAGCCGAGCAACTGGCACAGGCAGCCAACGTGACTCTGGGGCAGGTCCAAACGATCAGCGAGCAAGCTGGCGGTATTCGTCCCGCGCCTCAGATGCGTGCGATGAGCATGGCCGAGGCGGGCGGCGTTCCGGTCGCGGGCGGCGAGATTTCAGTCTCGGTCAATGTGACGATGGAATTCGGGATTTCCGACTGAACCGGCAGCTTTGGCGCGGGCCGTCAGCGGTTGTCGCTGCTGGCCCGTCTGGTCGAAATTATCCGGTGACAGCCAGGCCTCGAACGCAGCTTTGATGCGTGGCCATTCGCTGTCGAGGATCGAATACCAAGCCGTATCGCGGTTGCGACCCTTGTAATGGGTTGCTTGCCGGAAAATGCCCTCGAAGGTGAAGCCCAACCGCTCGGCGGCGTTGCGGGATACCTCGTTCAGCGCATCGCATTTCCACTCGTACCGACGATAGCCCAGTTCGTCGAACACACGACGCATCATCAGGTACATAGTCTCGGTCGACTGCGGACTGCGCTGCAACAGGGGTGAGAAGTGGATATGGCCGACCTCGATCACACCCGCCGCGGGTGCGATCCGCAGGAACGAGGCCACGCCGACCGGCGTTTCATCACTGTCGAGCACCGTGTGGAACATCGGGTCAGCATCCATGCAGGTCGCGCGGGCCCATTCAACAAAATCGTGTTCCGAGGCGAACGGCCCATAGGGCAGATAGGTCCAGTTGCGACCGTCCGTGTCGTTGGCAAACGCCCGGTATAATCCGGGCGCGTGCCGATTCACATCCAAGGGAACGACAGAACAATACTGACCATCCATTGGAGTATAGGGCGGCGTCGGACGAGGGAAGTCGCCCGAAACCGGCCTGCCGATGGGTTGGCCCTGATCGTTGGTGTCGTGCCCGCTCATTGATCAGGCCGAGGCTTTGGCCAGCGCCTGATCGAGATCGGCAATCAGGTCGTCGGCGTCTTCGATACCGATGGACAGGCGTACCACGTTCGGCCCGGCACCTGCCGCCTCTTGCTGTTCCGGTGTCAGCTGGCGGTGGGTGGTCGATGCCGAGTGGATGATCAGCGACCGTGCATCGCCCAGGTTGGCGACGTGGCTGAATATCTCGAGCGAATTCACCAGCTTGACGCAGGCGTCATAGCCGCCCTTGACCGCAAAGGTGAACAGCGCGCCAGCACCCTTCTTGTACAGCGCCTGAACCCGGTCGTAATAGGGTGAAGAGGGCAGGCCCGCATAGGTCACATAGTCCACACGCTCATCGGCCTCGAGCCAGGCAGCGATTTTCTGGGCGTTCTCCACATGGCGCTCCATCCGCAGCGACAGGGTCTCGATCCCCAGCAGCGTGTAATGCGCAGCTTGCGGGTTCATTGTCATTCCCAGATCGCGCAGGCCGATGGCGATACCGTGGAAGGTGAAGGCCAGCGGGCCGAAGGTCTCGTGGAATTTCAGACCATGATAGGCCGCCTCCGGTTCGCTGAGCGAGGGGAACTTGTCATTCGCCGACCAGTCGAACTTGCCTGAATCCACGATGCAGCCGCCGGTGACGGTACCGTTGCCGGTCAGGTACTTGGTGGTCGAATGCACCACCAAAGTAGCACCCTGTTCAATCGGGCGGCATAGGTAGGGGGTTGCCGAAGTGTTGTCGACAATCAGAGGGATACCTGCTGCATCTGCAATATCAGCCATCGCACGGATGTCGGTGACATAGCCGCCCGGGTTGGCGATGGATTCGCAGAACACCGCGCGGGTGTTTTCGTCGATTGCGCCCTTCACGGCGTCCAGATCGTCGGTGTCGACGAACTTGGCCGACCAGCCAAAGCGCTTGATGGTCTGGCTGAACTGCGTGACCGTGCCACCATACAGACGGGTCGAGGCAACCACGTTGCAGCCCGGACCCATCAGCGGGAACAGTGCCATGATCTGTGCCGCGTGACCCGAGGAACAGCACACGGCGCCGACACCGCCTTCCAACGTGGCGATACGTTCCTGCAGGACAGCCACGGTCGGGTTGGTCAGGCGGGAATAGATGAAGCCGACCTCTTGCAGATTGAACAGGGCCGCCGCGTGATCGGCGTCGCGGAACACATAGGCGGTGGTCTGGTAGATCGGAGTCTGACGCGCACCTGTCGCCGGGTCGGGCCGCGCGCCCGCGTGAATCTGCAGTGTGTCGAAACCGTAAGTCGGGCCGTCAGACATCGTCGAAATCTCCTGTTGGAATGTGTGTTGCTGAATCTCTAGGCGATCCGGCGCGCGCGCACAACAATCCTGTCAGCGCATCCACAGGCCCTTGCTGCGGATCGTGTTGCGAATGACCTGCTCGCGCTGGGGCAGGTTTTCGCGGTCGAACATATCCCGGATCTTGTGGCCCTTGCGTTGCACAACCAGCTTTTTGATCGGCTCATATCCTTTGAGCACCTTCTTGACCCGGTTCGGGGTCACCACGGTTTCCAGCACCTCGACCACGTGGTCGCTCTCGCGGGCATAGAGCAAAGGGAACAGGCGATAGTGGCAACTGATCGATCCGTCCAACAGTCCGGGGGGCAGGGCACCGCGACCGCCGCCGAATGAATGAATCACCAGTGGCAGGGCGGCTTGATCCAGCCAGGGGTCAAGGTTTTGTCCGGCCAGTTCAGGAATCTCCTCATCCTGGATCGTGCGGGCATAGTCCAGAAACCGCTCTCCGAATTTACGCGGACAGGAATAGAAGAAGTAACCGGCGTTGAAATACAGATACCGTCGCCAGTAATCTATCGGCTGGCTGATGTCCTGAGAGCTTCCAAAATCCAACCCGAAGCGGCGGTACAATGCGTTCCAGATGCCATCGAAACCGGGGCCATACAGCGTCGGCTTGGGCCACGTGCCCTCGACCTTTTGCGAGGCGCCGGGGTGGTCGAAATCAAACGGAACCGAGGTCAGGTCGCCGGTGATCAGAGTGTCGCTGTCGAAGAATACGAAGGGCTCGTCTTCGGGCAGGGCCAGCAGGGCCTCGATCTTGTTTCCATAGGGATAGCTGTCGCCGAAGACCTGACTGTCAAAGGGCAGAATCTCGGCATCCAGTTGCCGCAGGGCCTTCAAAACATCTTCGTTTCGTATGCTGGGGTCCTGACGCCAGCGCGGCCCGGGCTGTGGGACGGCAACAAATAACCGCCCCGAGAAGTTCGGTGAGCTGTGGCGCAAAGAGGCAGCAAACAACAAGGCCTCGTATTGCAGCCGATTATTTTGCCCGATGATGACGATGTTGAACTTCGAAGGGCTGGCCTGCATCAGGTGACTTTCACGTATATGGCCGCTGTTCGGCGCTGCTCGGGTTTTTCCTGACCTACAACACGCCGTAAGGCCCGTCAAAACCAGATGCGGGGAATCTTCGGATTCCATTCCGCCAGAGACCGTATCGTAGCCGCGCATTTGCCTCGAGTATTCGGAATGCAAGATATACAGGCGGTTTTGCCCACGAATCCTGGGAAAACTACCCTGTTTTTACGGTTTTTGGCGATTTTATAAATTTTACCAATTGATAAAAAATCAGATTGTGGCAAGCTGAGATCATAACAATCATATCTACAGGGAGTAGAGCGATGGCACAGGGCCAGATGGTCCCCGGCATTGTCTCCGGGCGGCTTTCCAGCGATGAACTGACCTCGAATTTTACCGATCTGCATCCGCCATTGGCTGCGCATGAGGCCGCCGTGGCGGCGGATCGGTGCTATTTCTGCTATGATGCGCCATGTGTGACGGCCTGTCCGACGGATATCGATATTCCGTTGTTCATGCGTCAGATTCAGGCCGGACAACCCGAAGCCGCAGGCGAGACCATTCTGGCGCAAAACATTCTGGGCGGCATGTGCGCGCGCGTTTGTCCGACCGAGACACTGTGCGAAGAGGCCTGCGTGCGCGAAACCGCCGAGGGTGCTCCGGTCGAGATCGGTCGCTTGCAGCGCTACGCGACGGACAGCGTCATGATGACCGGAGATCACCCGTTCGAGCGTGCCGCGCCGACCGGCAAGACCATTGCCGTGATCGGGGCAGGGCCTGCGGGTCTGGCCTGTGCGCACCGTCTGGCGATGCTTGGGCATGATGTGGTGATCCACGAAAGCAAGCCCAAGCCCGGCGGTCTGAACGAATATGGCATCGCTGCTTATAAATCGACCAATGATTTTGCGCAGGCCGAGGTGGACTGGCTGCTAAAGATCAGCGGCATCACGATTGAAACCGGTTCGGTGTTGGGTGAGAGCGTCTCGCTGGACGGCCTCGTTGAAAGCTACGATGCTGTTTTCCTGTCCATTGGTCTGGCCGGGGTGAATGCCCTGCGCGCGGAAGGGGCCGAGATGGATGGTGTGCACTTTGCCGTCGATTTCATCTCGGACGTGCGTCAGGCATCTGACCTGGCGGATCTGCCGGTGGGTCGCAATGTCGTGGTCATTGGTGGTGGTATGACCGCCGTGGACGCGGCGGTGAAATCGAAACTGCTGGGCGCCGAGCATGTGACCATCGCATATAGGCGCGGCCGCGATGCGATGGGCGCCAGCCGGTACGAGCAGGATCTGGCCTCGTCGCAGGGCGTCAAGATCATGACCAATGTGCAACCCGTTGCCGTTCACGGAAACGGTGCGGCCGCCGAGATTGAATTGGAGTATACATCCAGCCATGGCGGTCAGCTTTCCGGTACCGGAGAGATCATCCGCGTGCCGGCCGATCAGGTGCTCAAGGCAATTGGTCAAAAGTTGGACGGCGCGCCTGAGGGGCTAAAGCTGGATGGCAACAAGATCGCCGTGACCGGGGCTGGTCGCACCTCGATGGCCGGTGTCTGGGCCGGGGGCGACTGCGCGGCCGGTGGCGAAGACCTGACCGTGACCGCCGTGGCCGAGGGTCGAGACGCCGCAATGGATATCCACGCGAGCCTGACCGCGTGAAACTCAATGGCAAAGATGCTGAATTGCATCAGGGAGGCCGGATAAATGGCTGATTTGAAGACAAACTTTCTGGGCATCGAAAGCCCGAACCCGTATTGGCTGGCCTCGGCGCCGCCAACCGACAAGGAATACAACGTCCGCCGCGCATTTGAGGCCGGATGGGGCGGTGTTGTGTGGAAGACGCTGGGGTCTGAAGGACCGCCGGTCGTGAACGTGAACGGACCTCGGTATGGCGCGATCTATGGCGCGGATCGAAGGCTGCTGGGATTGAACAACATCGAACTGATCACCGACCGCCCGCTTGAGGTAAACCTCGAGGAAATGGCGCGGGTCAAGGCCGATTACCCGGATCGCGCGCTGATCGCCTCGATCATGGTGCCTTGCGAAGAAGAGGCGTGGAAGGCCATCTTGCCGCGTGTGGCCGAGACTGGTGCAGACGGGATTGAGCTGAACTTTGGCTGCCCGCACGGGATGAGCGAGCGCGGTATGGGCTCGGCCGTGGGGCAGGTGCCGGAATATATCGAGATGGTGACCCGCTGGTGCAAGAAATACTATGACCGTCCGGTCATCGTGAAATTGACGCCGAACATCACCGATATCCGTAAGCCTGCCGAGGCCGCCAGGAACGGTGGCGCGGATGCTGTGTCGCTGATCAACACGATCAACTCGATCACCAGCGTCAATTTGGACACGTTCAGCCCCGAACCGTCGATTGACGGCAAAGGCAGCCATGGCGGTTATTGCGGTCCGGCGGTGAAGCCGATTGCCCTTTCGATGGTGTCCGAGATTTCGCGGGCGCAGGCGACGCACGGGCTGCCGATCTCGGGTATCGGCGGCGTGACCACGTGGCGCGATGCGGCAGAGTTCATGGCTTTGGGCTGTGGCACCGTTCAGGTTTGCACTGCGGCAATGACCTATGGGTTCAAGATCATCGACGAACTGACCGCTGGCCTGTCCAAGTGGATGGACGAAAAGGGTTATAAGGACGTTTCCGAAGTCGTCGGCCTGGCCGTTCCGAACGTGACCGATTGGCAGTACCTGAACCTAAACTACGTGGCCAAGGCCAAGATCGATCAGGACCAGTGCATCAAATGCGGCCGTTGCTACGCGGCGTGCGAAGACACTAGCCACCAGGCGATCTCGATGTCTGACGACCGGGTGTTCGAGGTCATGGACGATGAATGCGTTGCCTGCAACCTGTGCGTGGATGTTTGCCCCGTGGACGGATGTATCTCGATGGTGCCGATGGCCGCCGGAGAGATCGACCCGCGCACCGGCTTGGAAGTACAGCCCGACTATGCCAACTGGACAACACACCCGAACAATCCAATGGCAAAGGCCGCCGAGTAAGCTTTATTGCAGAATAAGACGGGGCCGGTGAACAGCCAGCCCTTTGCCGTAAATGTTGCACGCGTGACCACAGGCCTATGGGTTCGTTTTTCTATGTCGAGCAAAGCTCCCGGAGATTTCTTCAAGAGCAGAGTAGTGAGGTCCGGTTAGCGGACAAAGTTGCCATTCATTGGCACACGCAGAGGCTCTGCGAATTCGCAGAAGTTCCAAATACGGAAGAATAACATAAGGCCTGTTGCACCGCCTTTGTGGGCTACTGCTCCGGTGAATACCAAATTGGCGAAGTCCATGCTCGTTCTTGTATCCACACCGCGACATCCTCAAGGAGCGGCAGGCCGTGGCGAACGGCGTCATACGTCGTCCAGCGTGGAGTTGGGATTTCGATGACGCGCATGTAGTACAGAGCATGTTGGCCAGGATCAAAATCGTCGTCTGTCCAATGACCAAACAACTCCGCAGCTCCGATTGCATTACTGTAAGTCGCAGTTTCAGGATCAACCGTATTGCCAATGGGCGGCAGCTTACCATTCACATCCGGCACGCGATCTCCTGACCACACTACATCTATGATACGTTCTTGCGGCGATCCGCCCTCATCGACCCAACCCTTGATGATTTGTACGCGATCGAGGTTGGCTCCGATCGGATCTTTTAATGCGTGCACCGCAAAAGTTGGTGGGCCGTTCAAAGCTGTCAGAGAACCGCCCATCGGCACGCCGTTGGCATAACCGTCCATTACAAGCTTCACGGGATCGTTGTTGCTTTGGAGCATTGCACCGCCAAAGAAACGCGGCTGTATCCTAGGGCCTGATGTGGCGAAGGTTTCGCGGCTTTGCATCGCGTCAAAAATCGCACTACGTGTGTTCTTGGACGCCCAGGCGCCTGCGAGCGAGCCCGGGTTAGCGTCGGGGCCAAGCAACCAGCCGTCTATCTCGCCTTCGCGGCGTTGCTCGATAGTACCGTCGGCAACACCATGGCTGCCATTATAGGTCGCCTCATCGACATCACTTGGGGTACCGTTATGATTGTCGGTGCCTCCGATGAAACCAAGTTTCCAAGGGTTCGCCCCTAGCTTCTGCTCATAGTCGAGCCCTTTAGTCGCAGCCCAACGGACGAAGCCATCGGTGCGGAAGGAACGTTCACTGAATGTGGCGATACTCTCTGCATTCTCGAAGTTCGCAAATTCGTCGTTAGGCGACACGCCGGGATGGGTTTCGGAATTGCCTTTGATCTGCATCATCTCGATCAACGGCTCCCACTTGGCGCGACGCTCGGCATATTCACGTGTGATCGGATTTCCGGCATTGTCGATCGGCTCAAACATTAAGCCTTTGCTTCCGTTAGAATTATGTGGGATGGCCAACAGTGTAGAGCCCGCAGCTTCTTGCTCCTCCATCCACTCCCAAAGTTCTTCCTCGTCTGTAGTATCAAGCGCACTTAGCGGGATGTCTGGCACATTGTTGTCTCGGAAAATCACGTTACGATGCATGTTTCCAGCATTGGGGGCCGACGTCCATTCAAACGCGATAAGGCTGGTAAAAGTCCCCGGCTCGTAATGCGCCTCTGCAGCCCCTACGACATAGTCTTCCCAAGCCGTTGCTGTAGTTTCAAGTCCAGCAAAAAAAGGGGGATGCTCAGGCTCGCCAGATCGCATGTTGCTTATTACATATTTCACGAACCATGCACGTTGCGTTTCTATGTCCGACAAACCGCGCAACTCAGCAAGAGCTTCTTGGTAATGCCCTGGAGCAGATGGGATCTGCGTTGAGAGCATCTCGCCAAGAAATTCTGCATGATCGGAAACGGCCGCAAAATCCAGAGGTCGACCAATTCTGCGCTGCACGTTGTTTACCGAGACAGGTTGGCCCTTCGCGAAGCGATACGCGTCCGAAGGTGTCAGGCGTGCACCTCCAATGTAGGCATCAAGTGAAAACGAAGTATGTACATGAGTTTCGCCGAAGTAAGCGTTCTTGATCGGGTTCTCAGGCACCATGGCCTCAAGCGCGCTCCAATCATCTTGTGCCAAAGCGGGAATTGCTACGGTCAGAAAGAGGAGTGACAATGCTGGCAATGACTTTCTTTTCATTAAAACTCCCTTTCAATCGATATCTGCCGATTATGGTGCCGAACGACGGCTCCAAGCAATGTTAAATAGTTGGCAGTTGCCACTGCACCTTTCCAATTTGTCGCAAGTGAAAGGAGAGGACATAGACATACGGGTGACTGTCATTGGACTAGTTGGCGCGGCAAAAAATCAACTTGCGGGGCAGGCCTTGAGTGACCGCTTTGGGCTCAATGCGGTCGTTCAGCAGAATTTCGTGAATGTCCGCTATGCGGGAAAAGCGCCAATTCGAGGCGCTTAACCTAATATCGGCTTTTCGAGAACATGAACGCTGACGATACTTACAGAAACCTGCACTGACTCTGGTTGTCGGCCCCAAAAGCACAATTTGAGTGCTTCCTTGGCCCCCTGTCAGTCCGCAGTGCGATTAGACCAGGTTTGATACGCTGCTTGTTCTTCAGAGCACGCCTGAAGCGTCATTGCGATCATCTGGTTTTCCTCGCTGCGACCGGTTCTGGTCTCACCCGTCAGGGTTAGGCACATTTCCGGGGCAGACGCAGGGGCTATGGTGCCTTCGCCGTCAAAAACCCAACTTTGGGCTGTGGAGCCATCACAGGCGGCTAATTCAGCGGGCGCATCGGCCTCGGTCGAGGTAGCCTGCATGCAGACGTCAAACTCAGGCATAAAGAGGACACCGTCCGCGAATTGCTCCGGATCAAACGCCTGATCTACCAGCACTTCGCCGAGCGGGCTGTAGCAGGTGTGCGCTTGAAGCCCATCTTCGGGATTGGCAGAAGCGCCTTTACCTTTTGCTATGTCGATACAATAACCGTTCTGAATGTTGTCGAGCATATCGACGACATAGATTTCGACGTTTTCCGCGTGGACCATCCCGGTGCTTAAAACAGCAATGGTCGTCAGGGTTGATTTCAACATGTTGGTTGTCCTTGGGTGTTAGTTGACAGTCAAACGGCACAAAACGGTGTTGCTCTGTTCTAAATCCGGGCCCCAGATCAATTCGGCGGACGCATCCCAAGAGATTTCATCATACCCGAGTTTGGGGTCGACTTCAGCCTCAGAAAAAACGCTTGCGCTTGCCCAAGACGATGCGTCGAAGTCAGCACCATCCCAGCCTGCAGGCTCTTCGCTGGCATCAAATCCACACGGGGCAGTGCCCGCGACGGGATCGTTTTCGTTTTCGCAAGTTTTATCTAGCGGTGCGGCGTGGATCACATGGCATTGCCAGTCAGCATTGCTTAATACCACAGTCGCGCCAGAGGCATCCCTGATTTGCATGATCACGCCACCATCGCCCATTTGCTGACGACGGGTGCCGATATACTCCAATCCCGTATCATCTTCTTTAAAGTCCTTGGCCACAAGGCCCAGCACAAAAGGGCGCTCAGCCGAAAAATCAAAACTCTCGGCGTTGAACGAGCGTTCCGTCGTGATCGGCACGCTGTCTTCAGCAACTTGGGTGCCATTTACGCGCAGTTCGAACCAATTGTCGGCCCAGACATCCGCAGAGAAGGTCTCGGCCTGTAGGGCCACGGGCGTCACAAAGGATAGCGCGATTAGGGAAATTGTTGGTTTCAGTAAACGTCCTTTTGTGGAGTCGTTAGCGCGTCTCATTCCAGAATCACCCATTCCTTGAGCGCTTCAGGAGTTGTCACGCAGTCGGTCAAAACGAGTGCCCGTGACATGTACGGCCCGGCAGATTGGCTGTGTTGGCCAACGGATACACAAGTGTTTTCGTCATCTGATGTACGAATGGCGCGGCTCTCTGCGTCGAATACGAACTGCTGGTCAGTTGCGTTAGTATCGCAGGGGACGAGGGCGAACGTGCTTTCCTCGTTGGGTTGATGAGACATGCAATAGTCCGAGAACGCGACCGATTGAATATTTCCTGTTTTGGCATCGAACGAAAACTGCACGTCGCCGCCTTCCGGTTTGCAGGAATGGGCTTGCAGTCGCTCGGCAAATCCTCTGCCAAGCGTGTCAATGCACCAACCGAAGTCGTCTTGTTCGTCAAGGTTGTCGGCCAAGTAGATGACGGGAGCAGGCGTTTGCAGCTTCGGTGAACCGGCAAGCGCAGGCGCGGCAATGAAGGCAAATACCATAATGGAATTGAACAGGATATCAGGTTTCATGGGCCATGTTCCGTTTCTGTGTTCGGTGCGATCTGGTCGTGAGGTTCAAGCGCTTCACTCCAAGGTTTTCAACTCAAGGGTCGCGTTGCCTGTAGCGTGGCATCGCCCCACGCAATTGAGTTCACCGTCAGTGACAGGCGTGTACCCTGCGACTGCAAGTGTCTCTGATGTTTCTACGGCGAGCAAGCTCATCCCAGAAAAGACAACCAATGCGATGAAAGGTAGTAATCGTGCGCGGTCGGGCATTCTCTTCTCCGTTGTCCGTATTAGTACAACGACTGATTAGTTAATTTCCGTCGCAATTATTCTTGGAGTTGGAAACAGACATTTATGTATGTCGCCGCATTGGTCGCTTTGGGCTCGGAGCGGACATTAAGCTCCGAGCTTCACTATCGTTTACCTGCGCCACTTACTGTAAAGGGCTGGGGTGAACGGCCCCTTTTTATGGTTTGAGCAGTTTGCGATAGAGCGTGTCGATAAACGGTTCGGCGCCCTCGAACGGGTCCTCGTCGTCAAGAATCGCGCGAACCTGCACATCGAAATCCGCGTAATGCTGGGTCAGTGCCCAGATCGAAAAGATCAGGTGATAGGGGTGAACCTGCGCGATTTTGCCGTCGTCCATCCATTGCTTCAGGACCGCGGTCTTCTCATCCACCAGCTGTTTCAGATCCTGCGACAGCGCGTCGTGAATGCGCGGCGCACCCTGGACCAGCTCATTGGCGAACAGGCGGCTTTCACGCGGCAGTTCGCGGCTCATCTGCAGTTTGCGGTGGATGTAGGAAAGGATTTCCTGCAACGGGTCGCCGGCCTCATCCAGATCGTGAAGCGGGGCGAGCCAGACGTCCAGAAGACCGGACAGCAAGGCGGTATGGATCGCCTCTTTCGACGGAAAATAATACAGCAGGTTTGGTTTGCTCAGCCCGGCTTCGGTCGCGATCTGATCAACGGTCGAGCCGCGAAACCCGTGTGCCGAGAACACATTCAGGGCAGCGTCCAGAATTGCTGCTCGGTTCTTTTTCTGAATTCTGGTTGGGGCGCGATCTTTGGGCATGTTTTCAGGTTGTCTCATTTTCCGGCAAGCAGGCACCGTTTATGCCAAAATTATCGACGGCGTCTCGCAATTTCTTGACTGATAGCCAACCCGTGATAGCGTGAGTTTGACCAGATGGTCAAATCAAGACACCAAAAGCGAGCCAAATCGCAAGCAACAGGGAAAAGAAAATGGCAGCTCCGGCGCAGAACCTCAGAATCAATGGCGACAGGTTGTGGGACAGTCTGATGGAGATGGCCAAGATCGGCCCCGGCGTTGCGGGTGGCAATAACAGGCAGACTCTGACGGATGATGATGCCGAGGGGCGCGCGCTGTTTAAAAAATGGTGTGAGGATGCCGGTTGCACGATGGGGCTGGACCAGATGGGCAACATGTTTGCCCGCCGTGAGGGGACTGATCCCGACGCGCTGCCGGTCTATGTCGGCTCGCATCTGGATACGCAACCGACGGGCGGTAAGTATGACGGCGTGCTGGGTGTGCTGGGCGGATTGGAGGTTATCCGCACCTTGAACGATCTGGGCATCAAGACCAAACATCCGATTGTTGCGACCAACTGGACCAATGAAGAGGGCACGCGCTATGCCCCGGCCATGTTGTCTTCGGGCGTTTTCGCAGGGGTTCACACGCAAGACTGGGCCTATGACCGCGAGGATGCCGAGGGCAAGAAATTCGGCGATGAACTGCAGCGTATCGGCTGGCGCGGCGACGAAGAGGTCGGCACCCGCAAGATGCATGCGTTCTTTGAGCTGCATATCGAACAGGGGCCGATTCTTGAGGCCGAAGGCAAAGACATCGGCGTTGTAACTCACGGGCAGGGCCTGAGCTGGACCCAGATCACTGTGATGGGCAAGGACGCCCATACCGGTTCGACCCCGATGCCGATGCGCAAAAATGCCGGGCTGGCGATGGCGCGTATTCTGGAGAAAGTGGATGAGATCGCCTGGTCACACGCGCCTCATGCCGTGGGTGCGGCAGGGCATATCGATGTGTACCCGAACTCGCGCAATGTGATCCCGGGCAAGGTGGTATTTACGGTCGATTTCCGCTCACCCGAGTTGGATGTTATCACCGATATGGAGAACCGTCTGCATGTCGCCGCCAAGGATATTGTCGATGAGATGGGTCTGCAGATCGAATTCGAGAAGGTCGGCGGTTTCGATCCGGTAGAATTCGACGCAGGTTGCGTGGCCGCCGTGCGCGATGCGGCCGAGCGGTTGGGTTATTCGCATAGGGACATCATCTCGGGCGCTGGGCATGATGCGTGCTGGATCAACCGCGTAGCGCCGACTGCGATGGTGATGTGCCCATGCGTGGATGGGCTGAGCCACAATGAGGCCGAGGAAATCAGCAAGGATTGGGCTGCGGCCGGCGCGGATGTTCTGTTTCATGCGGTCGTCGAGACGGCGGAAATCGTAGAATAGGGGGTACCGTCCCCGTCGCCTACCGGGAGACTCCCCCGGGATGCTATTGGCCAGATGAAGCAAGCGGCGCAGACCGCAACAGGGAGATTAAGATGAGCACTGTTATCAAAAACGGGACCGTCGTGACCGCCGATCTGTCTTACAAGGCGGATGTAATGGTCGAAAGTGGGGTTATCACCGAGATCGGAATGGATCTGAAAGGTGACAAGGAACTGGATGCGACCGGGTGTTATGTCATGCCCGGCGGGATCGACCCGCACACGCACCTGGAAATGCCGTTCATGGGTACCTATTCCAGCGATGATTTCGAAAGCGGCACACGCGCGGCTTTAGCCGGGGGCACCACGATGGTGGTGGACTTCGCGCTGCCGAACCCCGGTGAGGGCCTGCTGGATGCTTTGAAGCGCTGGGACAACAAGTCGACGCGGGCGAACTGCGACTACTCCTTCCACATGGCCGTGACCTGGTGGGGCGAGCAAGTGTTCGATGACATCAAGACGGTGATCGAGACGCGCGGCATCAACACGTTTAAGCACTTCATGGCCTACAAAGGCGCGCTGATGGTGAATGACGATGAGTTGTTTGCATCTTTCAAGCGTCTGGCCGAACTGGGCGGGATAGCCATGGTGCACGCCGAGAATGGTGACGTAGTAGCCGAGTTGCAGGCCAAGCTGATGGCCGAAGGAAACACCGGCCCCGAAGCGCATGCCTATTCGCGTCCGCCGCAGGTGGAAGGTGAGGCCACCAACCGCGCCATCATGATCGCCGACATGGCGGGCGTGCCGCTCTACGTGGTGCACACCTCCTGCGAAGAGGCGCATGAGGCCATTCGCCGGGCCAAGATGCAGGGTAAGCGAGTATGGGGTGAGCCTCTGATCCAGCACCTGACATTAGATGAGAGCGAGTATTTCCATCAGGACTGGGACCACGCAGCGCGGCGGGTCATGAGTCCTCCGTTCCGGAATAAGCAGCATCAGGATAGCCTGTGGAACGGTCTGCATTCCGGCACGCTGAGCGTTGTGGCGACCGACCATTGCGCCTTTACGACCGAGCAGAAGCGTTATGGCGTAGGGGATTTCACCAAGATTCCGAACGGAACTGGCGGTCTGGAAGATCGGATGCCGATGCTGTGGACGCATGGGGTGAACACCGGTCGGCTGACGATGAACGAGTTTGTCGCTGTGACGTCAACAAACATCGCCAAGATCATGAATTGTTACCCGAAAAAGGGTGCAATCCTTGTGGGTGCGGATGCGGATATCGTGGTTTGGGACCCTGAAAAAACCAAAACGATCAGCGCGGACACGCAGCAATCCTCGATCGACTATAACGTGTTCGAGGGCAAAGAGGTCAAAGGCCTGCCGCGCTTTACCCTGACCCGTGGGCACGTGGCGGTGCATGACGGAGAAATCCGTACGAAGGAAGGACATGGTAAGTTTGTTGCGCGCGAGCCGAACGGTCACGTGAACAAGGCCCTGAGCACCTGGAAAGAACTGACCGCGCCGCGGCCGGTGGAACGGACGGGTATCCCGGCAACCGGGGTTTGATGGAACCACAATGGACACCAGGAATCCAACACCAATACAGTTTGTCCGCTTTTCGGTGCTGGCAACGGCTCTTGCCATCCTCGCGTTCTGGGTTTGGCTGATGTGGGCAGGCGCCAATCCTGAGGAACCGGTATTCTCTCAGATTGGTGTGTTTGGCGCTGGCCTCTTATTCACGGTCTTGTTCGGATGGGTGATTTGGGGACCAATTCTGTTGTTTGCGCTTTTTCCTGGAAGCGTGGTCTTCAGGATCGTCCGAAATGCGGTGTCGTATTTGCCGTTCGGTCGATACGGACCAAACTTGACTGCCGCCGCCGCAACTTCTGTCGTGGCCTGGCTTTTGGGGGTTCTGCTCATTGCAGCATCTGATCCCCTGGATGGCCTGTTAAACCTCAGCTTTCTACTTAACTTTGGCATTCCTGCGGCTTTGGTCGCAGCACTGATTGCCTTACCAACAATCGAGTAAATATGGTTCCTCAATCAAATGACCTCGCATCCGTAATCCGGGCGGATCATCTCGACCTCACCTTCCAGACCAATGACGGGCCGATCCATGCGCTCAAGGATGTGAACCTGACGATCGACAAGGGCGATTTCGTCAGCTTTATCGGCCCATCGGGGTGCGGCAAGACCACCTTTCTGCGCTGTGTCGCGGCGCTGGAGACACCGACCGGTGGCGCCCTGACCGTCAACGGCATGACCCCGGATGAGGCGCGGCGGAACCGGGCCTATGGCTATGTGTTTCAGGCGGCGGGGCTGTATCCGTGGCGGACTATTGCCAAGAACATCAAATTGCCGCTTGAGATCATGGGATACTCGGGCAAGGAGCAGGAAGATCGGGTCAGGAATGTTCTCGAACTTGTTGATCTGGAAGGGTTTGGCGGTAAGTTTCCATGGCAGCTGTCGGGCGGGATGCAGCAGCGGGCCAGCATTGCGCGGGCGCTGGCGTTCGATGCCGATATTCTGCTGATGGACGAACCCTTTGGCGCGCTGGATGAGATCGTGCGCGACCACCTGAATGAGCAGCTTCTGGCGCTTTGGGCGCGGACGGAAAAGACCATTGGGTTCGTAACTCACTCGATCCCCGAGGCAGTGTATCTCAGCACCAAGATCGTCGTGATGAGCCCCCGGCCCGGGCGGATCACGGATGTGATCGACAGCCCTCTGCCGAAAGAACGACCGCTGGATATTCGCGATACGCCGGAATTCATCGAAGTGGCGCATCGTGTACGCGAGGGGCTACGGGCTGGGCATGCAGATGTTTAGACAGGAGCTACATGCGTTTTGGGCCGTTCTTACGGTGTTATTGGTAATCGGAGTATTCTGGTACGCCGCCTGTGTGCCGATGAACATCAAGGGTGTTCTGACCGAACAGGAAAGGGCAGGCGCAGAGGTGCAGCCTCCGTCCGCCAAGGATCGGCGGGACATGTCCGAATTCGGACTAGCGTTGAACAACAGATTTGCCATTCCGGCCACGTGGGAGCAGGAAAGGCCCCGTCTGCCAGCTCCACATCAGGTGGCCATCGAGATGTGGGAGACGACGGCGCAGAAGAAGATCACCTCGAAACGGTCGCTGTTCTATCACGGCTGGGTGACGTTAAGCGCGACGATGCTGGGCTTTGCGATCGGTACCGGGCTGGGCATTCTGTTAGCCGTCGGGATCGTTCACAGCAGGGTTATGGACCTTTCGGTGATGCCATGGGCCATTGTCAGCCAGACCATTCCGATCATTGCGCTGGCTCCGATGATCATTGTGGTGCTGTATTCGGTGGGTGTTCAGGGGATCATTCCCAAGGCGATTATCTCTGCCTATCTCAGCTTTTTCCCCGTCGTCGTTGGCATGGTCAAAGGCCTGCGCAGCCCAGATGCGATGCAGCTGGATTTGCTGCGGACTTATAACGCCAACCGGTCACAGGGGTTTTGGAAGCTGCGCTTGCCGGCGTCGATGCCGTACCTGTTCACTTCGCTAAAGATTGGTATCGCGGCCTCTCTGGTCGGGGCCATCGTAGGCGAATTGCCAACGGGCGCGGTCGCCGGTTTGGGTGCGCGCCTGCTGGCGGGCAGCTATTACGGTCAGACGGTGCAAATCTGGTCGGCCCTGTTTGCCGCAGCCATTCTGGCGGCCTGTCTGGTCGGGTTGCTGGGACTGGTTGAGCGAACGGTTCTCAAGCGGATGGGGATAGCGTAATGATCCTTGTTTTCTGTGCGATCCTTCTGTGGCTGTTCGGCTGGTGGCTGAACGGACGCTTGGCCAGCGGGCCTTATGCCGATACCCGGATGGTGCGGTTTGTGGCACCGCTGGTGTTTGGCTTGACCGTGATTGGCATCTGGGAACTGGTGGTTCGTGGGCTCGAAGTACCCTTGGTCATACTACCAGCGCCGTCGGTTATCACCGTTCGTTTTGCCGACAGTCTTCCAATCCTGTGGGCGGATTTCGTGCAAACTATCCTCAAAGGTGCGCTCAGCGGTTATATCATCGGCTGCGGATCTGCTTTCCTGATGGCGATTGCGGTGGATCGCTGGGATTTCCTGCGCCTCGGCCTGCTGCCCGTCGGAAACTTTGTCGCGGCATTGCCGATTGTCGGGACCGCTCCGATCTTGGTGATGTGGTTCGGGTTCGACTGGCACTCCAAGGCCGCTGTGGTCGTGGTGATGGTTTTCTTCCCGATGCTGGTGAACACCGTGGCGGGGTTGCGAGAGGCCACGGCCATGCAGCGTGACCTGATGGAGACCTATGCGGCGAGCTATTGGCAGAGCTTCCTCAAACTGCGTTTGCCCGCAGCGATGCCGTTTATTTTCAACGGACTAAAGATTTCTACCACTCTGGCGTTGATCGGCGCTATCGTTGCCGAGTTCTTTGGTTCACCCATTGTGGGCATGGGCTTCCGGATCTCAACCAGTGTCGGACAACTCTCGCTGGATATGGTCTGGGCCGAGATCGTCGTGGCCGCTTTGGCCGGGACGGCGTTCTACGGTCTGGTCGCCATGATCGAAAAGGCGGTGACATTCTGGCACCCATCGCAACGCGGGTGACAACTTGAATTAATCAGACCCCGAAAATGGGGCGTCAATAGCAACTAGGAGATAGAAGATGAACAAGCTACTCAGCGGGGCGGTCGCCGCCTTGAGTCTGGCAGCCAGCACAGCTTTGGCAGCGGATGAGGTCACACTACAACTGAAGTGGGTCGGCCAAGCTCAGTTTGCCGGGTATTTCGTGGCGGAAGCCAAAGGGTTCTATGACGAAGAGGGGCTGGATGTCACTATCAAACCCGGTGGCCCTGATATCGCACCAGAACAGGTGATTGCTGGTGGCGGGGCGGATGTCATCACGACCTGGATGGCAGCTGGGTTGGCCGCGCGCGAGCGCGGGGTGCCGCTGGTGAATATTGCGCAGCCTTTCAAAACCGGTGGTTTGCAAGTGAACTGCCTCAAATCGACAGGCGTTGAATCTCCTGATGATTTCCCGGGGAGGACTATGGGTGTGTGGTTCTTTGGAAACGAATACCCGTTCTATGCGTGGATGGCGTCACTGGGGATTGAAACAGACGGCGCGGATGAAAACGGCGTGACCGTTCTGAAGCAGGCGTTTTCTGCTGATCCGTTGATTCAAGGGCAGGCGGATTGCATCTCGACCATGACTTACAATGAATATCGCCAGATCCTGCAGGCAGGCATCACGCCTGAAGAACTGGTCACCTTCAACTACCTTCAGATGGGTTTCGGCATGCTTGAGGACGGATTGTACGTTCTTGAAGAAAACCTGGACGATCCCGAGTTTGCCGACAAAATGATCCGTTTCGTGCGGGCGTCGATGAAAGGTTGGGAATACGCCGCCGAGCATCAGGAAGAAGCTGCCGAGATCGTTCTTGATTTCGACGCAACCGGCGCGCAGGAGTTGGATCATCAGGTCTACATGATGGGTGAGGTTGCTAAACTGATTGAAGGATCTGACGGAGCGCTTGATCCCGCCGACTATGAGCAGACTGTGAAAACGCTGCTTTCGGCAGTTTCAGCGGAAAACCCTGCGATCACCAAAGAGCCCGACGGGGCCTGGACACATCAGATCACAGATGCGGCGCTGAACTGAACCCAGTTTCACAACCTGAATTCGCGCGGTCCCAATCGGGGCCGCGTTTTCGTTTGGGGATGTCGAAATCGTGTCTGTACTTGGCGACTAAATGGTCTAGTATCCTTATGAAATAAGACGTATTTTGTACGAAATACACGGTATGTGGTAGAAAATGCAATTATTTGCAACAGAATTCAGTTCAGCAATGGCTTTGATCCTGAACGGGAACGCAGAGCTGTGGGCGATTGTGCTGTTGTCCCTGAAAGTTTCCATCTTTGCGGTCCTGATATCGGCTCTGATCGGTATGCCCGTGGGGGCCGCGCTGGCGGTTGCGCGTTTTCCGGGACGGCGGGCGCTGATAGTCCTGATGAACGCCTTGATGGGGTTCCCGCCGGTTGTTGTGGGTTTGCTGGTCTATCTGATGCTGTCACGCTCGGGGCCGTTAGGCATTCTTGAGTTGCTCTACACGCCGACGGCGATGATCATTGCACAGGTGGTGCTTGTCACCCCCATCATAGCAGCGCTGACCCGGCAAGTGGTCGAGATGCTGGCCGAGGAATACTCGGAACAGCTGCGTTCGCTGGGCGTGTCACGGCTGGCTTCGGTCCCGGTGCTGCTGTGGGACGCGCGGCTGGCGCTGGTGACCGCATTACTGGCCGGGTTTGGCCGCGCGATTGCCGAGGTCGGGGCGGTTATCATCGTCGGCGGCAATATCAACCATGTGACCCGGGTGATGACTACGACCATCGCGCTTGAGACGTCCAAGGGCAATCTGGCGCTGGCATTGGCGCTTGGCGCTATCCTGATAGGCATTGCCGTAGCGGTTAACGCCATGGTCAGCACGCTTAGCCTGCGAGCCGAGCAGGAGGGGCTGCGCCATGCGTGATCTGGTTTCGGAAATGGCTAGCTGCCTGTCGGTGGATGGGGTGCGGATCACCCGCAAAGGCAAGGTACTGCTGGATGTGCCGCACCTGGCGCTTGACGGGCCGGGGCCGACCCTGATCCTTGGGCCGAACGGGTCGGGTAAAAGTCTTCTGCTGCGTTGCCTTCACGGGCTGATCGTACCCGACCGCGGGCAGGTCAGACAGGATGGGGTGGTCCTGAACGCCGAACACAAGGCGCGGCAGGCGATGGTTTTTCAACAACCCGTGTTGTTGCGTCGGTCGGTTGCGGCCAATCTGGACTTTGTTTTAAAGCGGCGAGGTTTGCCCCGAAGCACCCGTAAAGCCCGTATCGAAGAGCTGCTGGCCGAAGGTGGGCTGGACGGCAAAACACGGCAATCCGCGCGGTCCTTGTCGGGGGGTGAGGCGCAACGGCTTGCCATCCTGCGCGCGCTCGCTTTGGATCCCGAAACGCTGTTCCTGGACGAACCCACCAGCGCGCTGGACCCAAACGCGACGCAGATGATCGAACAGATGGTTCTGCGCGCCTCGACCTGCGGAGTGCGCATCGTCATGGTCACACATGACATCGGGCAGGCTCGGCGGTTGGCCGCCGATATCGTAATGATGCAGGGTGGCCATGTGGTTGAACATGGGGCAGCCAAACAGATACTTGATACCCCTGAAAGCGACGCCTCACGCCGGTATTTGGCTGGTGGGCTGGTGACTTAATCAAATAATATGGAGATCGAAATGATCCGGAATATTGTTCGGGCAGCATTGGTAACTTTTGGCCTGACCGCAACGGCAGTCAGCGCCGAAGAGCCGTTTATCGTCGTGCAATCGACAACATCGACTCAGAACTCGGGCCTGTTGGATTACATCCTGCCGGGGTTCGAGGCCGAGACGGGCATCGACGTACGTGTCGTTGCGGTTGGCACTGGTCAGGCGATCCGAAATGCGGTCAACGGGGATGGTGATGTGTTGCTGGTGCACGCAAAACAGGCCGAGGAGCAGTTCGTCGCTGATGGTTGGGGCGTTGAGCGTTTTGACGTGATGTACAACGATTTTGTCCTCGTAGGGCCAACATCGGACCCTGCCAAGGTGAATGGTGGCACAGATATCGTGGCGGCTCTGAGTGCCGTGGCCGAGTACGAGGCGCCATTTGCGTCACGTGGTGATGATAGCGGAACCCACAAAGCCGAGATGCGTTTGTGGGGAGTAGCGGAAGCTGATCCGACCAAGGCCTCGGGCGAGTGGTATCGTGAGACGGGCTCGGGTATGGGTGCGACCTTGAATGTGGCCAGCGGGATGGACGCCTACGTCCTGACAGATCGTGCGACTTGGCAGTCCTTTGGGAATAAAGGCAACCTTGAGGTTCTGGTCGAAGGTGACCCGCGCTTGTTCAATCAGTATGGCGTTATCCTTGTGAACCCAGAAAAGCACCCGCGCGTGCGGGCGGCCGCTGGGCAGAGGTTCATCGACTGGCTGACCGGCCCGGATGGGCAGGCGGCAATAGAGTCATTCCAGTTGGATGGTGAGCAGCTGTTCTTTCCCAACGCCAAGTGATCGAGGCTAACCGCTCGCGCCGTTGTGGTGGATCGTGCCCAGACCGGACAGATCATATCCACCAAGTTCGGTGGCGCGGGTGGTAAAGCGATCCGATTGCACGAACCCAAGAAGTTTGAGCATCGGGTCATCGAAATAGGCCCGGCGCCAGATCGCAAGGTCCAGGCGTTCGGAATGGGTCGGGGTGAAGTCCAGATCATAGAAACCCGCCAAAGCGCCGAGGCCGAACCCGGCTTCGGCCTTGCTGTCATGCAAGGCTACAGCCAGTTCCTCTTCAGTGCGGGCGCAGGTGGGCAAGGTGTCCAGATCCTCGCGCGACAGGCCATGAGTCTCGAGTTGTGTGTCGAACAGCCGTTGGCTTGCGGCACTGTCCTGACGCAGGATCACCCGGCGACCTTTCAGGTCTGCAAAGCCAGAGATACCGGTCACACCGGGGGCCAGCAGCAACCCGCGCTGCCTGTGTGCGATTTCGTACAGAACAACCGGGGCTTCACCCAGCATGTCACGCAGGGTTTGTGTGTTAAACCCGTCGTCTTCGTGGATATGCAATGCGGCAGCTTGTGCGCTGCGATCCTTCAGGCGATTCAGGCCATCGAACGAACCGTCGTAATAGGTGGCCAGTCCCGAACCGCTTTCGCGCAGGGCCCAGTCTAGCAGAGGATCGTGGCTGCCGGCGACAATTGGGGGCAGGGGCGGTTCGGCCACCTGCGGGCCGGATCGTGAGGCGTTCAGCCACGCGACGACCTCGGCCCGGGGAAACAACAGCTTGCCCATGGCGCGAACGCAGGGCACCTCGCCTGAGGAAGCCAGATCATAAGCCTTGCGCTCGCCAATGCGCAGCAGGTCGGCCAGTTCTTTCGTCGTCAGATATTCGGGCATTCAGTCGAGCCGAACCGCTGTACCAGAGCCGGCATCCGCGGCGCTGAACCCGATCTGTTGTAGTGCAAAGGGCGCGGCAACAGTGATCACGACCATTGCGGCCATAGCGGCAAGAAAGGCTTTCATTGGTCTCCTCCGGTCCCGTTTACCGGTGCTGTCGCGCGACGCAGAAAGGCGATCAAGTCGTCGCGGTCCTGGGCCTGCGTAATCCGTTGCATCGGCATCTTTGACCCCGGAATGTAGTGGTCAGGCCCCTGGTCGAAAAGGGCATTTATCGTTTCGTCATTCCAAATGATATCAGAGTCTTGCAGCGTGTCCGAGTAGAAATATCCAGGCAATGTACCCGCCTTGCGTCCGAACACGCCATGCAGGGTCGGCCCCGCGCGCCTTTGCCCGTCGGGCGTCAGGCTATGGCAAATCGAGCATTTGCGGGCGAATTGGCGTTCCCCGTTGCTCATCTCGTCGGGGTTCTTCAGAAAACTGGGTTCGGTCGCAGCCATCTGCGCCTGATCGCCAAGTGTGCTGACGGGCCAGCTGTACATCGCGTCATCAAGTCCGCCAGCGTGGAGATTCTGGCCGTCGGTGGAAAAGGCCAGCGCCCAGACCGGCCCACGAAGTGTTGCGCGGAAATCCTGCGCGATACGCCATTCGGCGGTGTCGATCACCATGATATAGCCCTGACCATCGCCCACAGCCAACAGGCTGCGATCTGGGTTCAGCGCCAGGGCCAGAATAGGGCGGCGGTCGAGCGTAAAGTCGCGCACGTCTCCGGTAGTCAGGTCCAGAATGCGCGTGACGCCATCCACCGCGCCATAAGCGATCCAGTTGTCTTGGTCGTTCAGAACCAGTTCGTTAACACCAAACCCATGTTCGACCAGTCGTCGGGTTTCCTGCCCCGCGGCTACATCCCAGGCCCGCAGCGTTCCGTCCATGTCTGCCGAATACAGCGTCGCGCCATCCGAGGAGAACGTCACGGCGTTCACGCCGCTGCCCGTCTTAAGCACTTTCGGGGCTGATCCATCCTCGGGCCACAGACCGATCGTGCCGTCCCAACTGGCGGTGGCCACATGGGTTTTCGAGGCTGCAAGCCCCACGATCTTGCCTTTGTGCCGCCCGACAACCTCTCCGCCCGGCCACCGGCGCAGGGTAAAGTCATCCCCGGCCGAATAGATCGCGTGCCCGTTAAAGGCTACGGAGTTTACAGAGGCCTCGTGCCCCTCAAGCCATTCCGGCTTGCGGTCCGACCACAAGCCGACGGAATTGTCGAAACTGGCAGTGGCAATCCGCCCGTCGGGCGCAGTGGCGATCCCCATGATCGGCCCGCCGTGGCCCTTGAGTGTAAAGAACTCGGCCAAAGCGGGTAGGGGAACCAGCGCCAGTGCCAGAACCAGCCGGTGCATCTATTCAGCGGGAGAGGCTGCCGCCTTGCTGGCCTCTTTTTCCTGCACCTCTTCCAACCACAGCGAATGGTGTTCGCGCGCCCATTGCTCTTCGACCTCGCCGGTGCCCATCGCATCGAACGCGCCTTCCATGCCGACCGAGCCAAGGTAGATATGGGCGATGATGATGGCGATGAACACATAGGCGACCATCACGTGCCACACCTGTGCGTATTGCATCTCTTCTTGTGGTGACATCTGCGTTGGCAGGTTCAGACCCAGCATCTGTGGAATACCGGTGGAGTTGGCGATCTCGAAAGTCTTTGCGAACATCGGCAGTTCGAACGGGAATAGCAGCGACAGCCCCGACAGGCTGATCGAGACGCCCAGCAGGATGCAGGCCCAGAAGATGACCTTTTGGCCCGCGTTGAATTTCTTGGCGGGCGGGTGGCTGCCCTTGGTGAACAGGCCTCCCCCGGCGGCCAGCCATTTCAGGTCAGTCCGATTGGGAATGTTATGGGCGATCCAGTTCACGGTGACGATGATCAGCCCCAGCATAAAGGACCAAGCCAGATTGTTATGCAGCCATTTGCATCCCTGAGCGATGGTCGCGAAACCTTCTTTCCCGAAGATCGGAATCAGGAAATCACGGCCATAGAGGGTCAGCAGTCCGGTTACCCCAAGCACCAGGAAAGATCCGGCGAACAGCCAGTGTCCGAAGCGTTCAAGGCCATTGAATCGGGTGACAGTGCGGCCGGTCTTTTCTCCGTCTATGCGAATTTTCCCGCGGATCAGGAAGAACAAAACGATGATGGCGATCATCCCGCCAAGAATATAGGTTCCGTATTCACGCAGCGGCCCGGTGCGGAAGTTCAGCCACCACATGCCGCCATCCTGAATCAGTACCCCCGCTGCGGGTCCTTTGGACGAAACCGTGGTATCGGCCGAGCCATAGCGTATGGCGCGGTAAATATCGCTGTCAGAGGCCACGCCGCGCGTGCCCAACTGGCCCAGCAGACCCTCGGCATTGCCCTGTCCGGTGTTATCCGATCGGTAGCTATTGTCGACCTTTTCGCCACGTTGGCGGGCCAGAATGTCTTCCAAAGTGGTTGCGCCGCCGGTCGTGCTGCGGTCAGATTCCTGAGGGATGTCCACATTTTCCTGAGCCCAGGCGAAGCTTGTAAGAAAAAGGGGGATCAGCAGCATTTGGATCAGGCGCATCTGTCGAATCTCCTGTGTCGTTCGTGTTTACCGGTCAAAGCCGCCGACTTGCTTGTGAAAGGTCGCACCAACGGGGGTAAGAGCTGCGCGCAGGTCTTCTTTTGCCGGTCCGTAAACGTCTAACTGCATCGGTGTCAGAATTGCTAGAAAACGATCGGCAAAATTTGCACCGAAGCCCTGCATATGGATCATCGCGTCATCGGAACTGGCGTAACGTTCAAAGATGTGAACAGCCGATCCGCTGCGATGCCATTCATAGGATTTTGCGCCGCTTTCCTTCAGTGTTGCCTCTACCATTTCAGCCATCAGCTCATCGAATGCGACATCCTGATTTGCCTGCAGGTCGAGTTTCAGCAGCCAATAAACATCTGAAGTCATAGAAGGTTCCTCTCGGACAGGTCACGCCTACATATGCTCGGCCAACAGGTTGTGACCGGGCTTAGGCGGCCCCGTGGCTGACACCGCGGAGCCGCCATTTTCAAACGGAGTTAACCGTCTTTTTGGTCGTAGGCCGTGCCCCAACCCCATGCGCCCGAGCCAAATCCACGCGCGACGACACGCTCGCGGTAAATAGCCGAGACCACATCGCCGTCACCGGCGAGCAGGGCCTTGGTGGAACACATTTCGGCGCAGAGGGGCAGTTTACCCTCGGCGATCCGGTTGCGACCGTATTTAGCGAACTCCGCAGTCGAGTGCGTTTCCTCGGGGCCACCGGCACAGAAGGTGCATTTGTCCATCTTGCCGCGTGATCCGAAGTTGCCCGCCTGCGGGTATTGTGGCGCGCCGAACGGGCACGCGTAAAAACAATAACCGCAACCGATGCACAGGTCCTTGGAGTGCAGGACGACACCTTCTTCGTTCTGATAGAAGCAGTCCACCGGGCAGACCGCCATACAGGGCGCATCCGAGCAATGCATGCAGGCAACCGAGATCGAGCGTTCGCCCGGGTTGCCGTCATTGATCGTCACCACCCTACGGCGGTTTATGCCCCATGGGACCTCGTGCTCGTTCTTGCACGCGGTGACGCAGGCGTTGCACTCGATGCAGCGTTCAGCGTCGCAGAGAAACTTTGCTCTAGCCATTATCGTCCTCCTTACGCTGCCGAGATTTTGCAGAGAGTCGCTTTGGTCTCCTGCATCTGGGTTACTGAATCGTAGCCATAAGTCTGGGCGGTATTTGAACTCTCACCCAGAACGTAGGGATCGGCGCCTGCGGGGTATTTCTCGCGCAAGTCCTGACCCTGGAAATGGCCGCCAAAGTGGAACGGCATGAAAGCCACCCCGGCACCAACCCTGTTGGTCAGCATCGCCATCACCTTGACCTTGCCGCCTTCGGGACCTTCGACCCAGACCTGAGCTCCGTCACGAATGCCCAGATTGTTGGCATCGCGGGGGTTGATCTCGACGAACATGTCCTGCTGCAGCTCAGCCAGCCACGGGTTCGACCGGCTTTCCTCGCCGCCGCCCTCATACTCGACCAGACGACCGGACGTCAGGATTATCGGGTAATCCTTTGAAAAGTCGTTCTTCTGGATCGATGCATACAGCGTGGGCAGGCGATAGGCCTGACGGTCCTCGTAGGTCGGATAGTCCTCCACCAAATCGCGCCGATTGGTATAAAGCGGTTCGCGATGCAATGGGATCGGATCCGGGAAGGTCCAGACAACCGCGCGGGCCTTGGCGTTCCCGAAGGGCGCGCAGCCATGCTCGATCGCGACCCGCTGGATTCCGCCGGAGAGGTCGGTTTTCCAGTTGGTCTCTGGTCCCGCAACGGCGTCAATCGCAGCGCGTTCTTCCGCCGTCAGATCGCCGTCCCAGCCAAGGTCCATCAGCATCTGCATCGTGAATTCAGGGTATCCGTCCTGAATTTCCGAGCCCACGCTATAGACCCCTTCGGCCAGCAGGTTGTCACCATCGCGCTCCACACCGAAACGGGCGCGGAAGGTCAGGCCGCCTTCGGCCACCGGTTTTGACATGTCATAGAGGTTTGGTGTCCCCGTGTGACCCATCTCAGCCGTTCCCCAGCAAGGCCAGGGCAGACCATAGTACTCGCCGTCGTTGGGGCCACCGATCGCCTGCAGCGTGGTTCTGTCGAACGTGTGCTGGTTGGCCATATGGCTTTTCAGGCGTTCTGGCGATTGACCAGTATAGCCGATGGTCCAGAGGCCCTTGTTGAACTCACGCGTGATGCTTTCAACATTCGGAGTCTCGGCGTCTTCCATCTCGATATTGCGGAAAAGCCGATCCGCCCAGCCGAACTTGTTGGCGAACTTGGCCATGATGACCTCGTCCGGCAAGCTTTCGAACAGCGGCTCTACCACCTTGTCGCGCCATTGCAATGAGCGGTTCGATGCCGTGACCGAGCCACGGGTTTCGAACTGTGTACAGGCCGGCAACAGGTAGACGCCATCGGTGCGGTCATGCAGAACGGCCGAGACGGTGGGATACGGGTCGATCACGACCAGCATGTCCAGCTTCTCCATCGCCGTCTTCATTTCCGGACCCCGCGTTTGCGAGTTTGGAGCATGACCCCAAAGAACCATGGCGCGGACATTGTTGTCCTGATCCATGTTGGCCGGGTCTTCCAGAACACCGTCGATCCAGCGAGAGACCGGGATGCCGCGCTCGTTCTGTAGCGGTTTGTCCTTGCCGTCCTTGTCCTTGATTGTGGCGAACTGGCCGGCCAGCCATTCGGGTTCTTCACCCCAGACACGCGCCCAATGGCCCCACGCACCTTTCGACAGGCCGTAATAGCCGGGCAGGGTATGGGACAAAACACCAAGGTCCGTCGCGCCCTGCACGTTGTCATGGCCACGGAAGATATTGGTGCCACCACCCGAGGTGCCCATGTTACCAAGAGCAAGCTGAAGCACGCAGTAAGCGCGGGTGTTGTTGTTGCCGTTGGTGTGCTGCGTACCGCCCATGCACCAGATCACCGTGCCGGGACGGTTGTTGGCCATGGTTCGCGCAACGCGCTTCAACTGCGAACCTGGGGTTCCGGTGACGCGTTCCACCTCATCCGGGTTCCACTTGGAAACCTCTTCTCGGATCTGGTCCATGCCCCAGACACGGGTGCGGATGAACTCTTTGTCTTCCCATCCGTTGTCGAAGATGTGCCACAGGATACCCCAGACCAGAGCAACGTCTGTGCCCGGGCGGAAGCGGACATACTCATCCGCATGCGCCGCAGTGCGCGTAAAGCGGGGATCGCAGACGATCAGCGGGGCGTTGTTCTGCTCTTTCGCGCGCAGAACGTGCAGCAGCGAGACGGGGTGCGCCTCGGCCGGGTTGCCGCCGATGATGAAGATGGCCCGAGAGTTATGGATGTCGTTATACGAATTGGTCATGGCGCCGTAGCCCCATGTATTCGCAACACCCGCAACCGTGGTTGAGTGGCAGATTCGGGCCTGATGGTCCACGTTGTTCGTGCCCCAATAGGCGGCGAACTTACGGAACAAATAGGCCTGTTCGTTATTGTGCTTGGCCGAACCCAGCCAGTAGACGCTGTCCGGACCGGATTCCTCGCGGATGCTCATCATGCCGTCGCCGATCTCGTTGATCGCCTCTTCCCAGCTGATGCGCTTCCACTCGCCGCCTTCCTTTTTCATCGGATATTTAAGGCGGCGCTCGCCATGGGCATGCTCGCGGACCGAGGCCCCCTTGGCGCAGTGTGCACCCAGATTGAACGGGCTGTCCCAACCGGGTTCCTGCCCGATCCAGACGCCGTTTTGCACTTCGGCAACGACTGTACAGCCGACCGAGCAGTGGGTGCATACGGATTTGATGTTTTCAACGGCCTGGTTTGCCGCTGTCTGGGCACTGGCCGGCGTCACGGTTCCACCCGTGGCGCTGATCGCGGCAAGGCCGCCGATCGTCAGGCCCGAGCCACGCAGGAATGCGCGGCGATCGACGGTTTTTTCGCCGACCTGGGACAGGATACTTGTCCGCTGGGGGCGTCTCGCAACCCCGTTGGTCTTTTTCCTTAGCATTGGTTTCCTCCCTTGCTCGCCATGTAAGCCATGGCTGGCTTGGTACTTTTGATGCCGACATCAGGGCCAATCGCAACCGTCCGCCGGGTAGGTGACATCGTCCGGTCAGAGAACCGGGCGCAGTCGAGGCGGCTTAGAAGCGCGCGCTGTCCAGGTAAGCGCGGGTATGCGCTGTGTCCTGCATGCGGGTTTCGTCCGTAGGCAGCTCGGCTGCTTCGGCTTGACCGCTCAGGCTGGCGGCGGCGACGGCAGCGGGCGCTGCGGTTCCGGCCAGTTTGAGGAAGTCGCGGCGTGTGGCGCCTTCTTCCTTGGTCTTGCTCATGGGATCCTCCTTTCCCAATTGCAGTTTAACGCCCCTAAAGACGTTGGCGAATGACAGCGCTTCACGCTGTCGTCATTCGGAATGCTTCGCGCTCGATCTCCATGAATACCCGTCCGGCCGTGCCGACCGAGGCATAAAGAACCGAAGCTTCGGCAGCTTCCAAATCCGAATAGAAATGCGTGGCCCAGGGGCCGATATGCTTGTTCCAGAACGCTTTCTGATCCTCCAACGAGGCGGGTGTGCCGAAACGACCAACGATTGTACCCGCCATCATCTCCATCAACGATGCGATATTGTCCTCGGGTTCGAACACGTTCTGTGCCCGCGTAATCCCGCGTGCAGCCATGTCGTTGCGCAGTTGTGCCAGCGGTTTTTCGTTCAGGAACCCGGTCAGGTAAAAGCTGGCATAAGGCAGTAACTCACCACGCCCCAGCCCGATGAACAAGGCATTGAACTCCCGCTCGGCTGCGGCAGGTTTCGTGACCTTGGCCACGCGCGCCATCGCCTGAATGGCCTGACCCAGGTCAGTACCATCTCCGGTCAGACCGGCCACCTGATCCAGCAACATCTGATCCGGCGGAGCCGCCAACAGCAGCCCAAGAAAATTGTAGAAATCCGCGCGCAGGCGATCTTCGGCCGAAACATCCATTTGTTGCGCGTTGCCTGCGGTCATGGGGTTATCCTTCAAACTCAAATTTCATGCGGCGCGGGGTGGGGGGCATCTCAACCTCTTCGAGGTCTTCTGCCTCGGCCATGACGACCGGTTCAGACGGCGGTTCATCGACCATTTCTGGTTCCGGTTCATCAGTTAGGGGTTCAGGCTCGATCTCTTCGGCTTCCGTTGCCAGAGCTTCGATATGGGCCAGCATGCCCTTGCCGACCTGATAGGCTGTGGGGATGTTCTCGATCACGCAGGCGGCGTCGGTGTAATCCTCGCCATAATCAACCAGCCCGTCCACATTTGCCAGTACCGGGTTTAGTCGCCACAACCGGCGCAGTGCGCGACGGCGCAGACGATCGGGAACTGCCTTGGCCATGAAGCCCGAGACATCATCGCCTGCCTGCAATTCGTCCGGGTCGGGCAAATTGAACTCGGCCAGAATCTCGGCATCGGATTTCTGCTCCAGCTCGGCTTGCTGGGTAGCAAGTGTCTGTTCTTCAACCGCGATGACCTCGGCCTCGGCTTCGGCCTGCACTGCCGCTTTTCGACGGGACCAGAAATCACGAGCTTGCGTCATTGCACGATCCTCCGCGGGGCGCGGTAGACATCCGAGTCCTGGCGGATACGCGCATCTCCCTTGCCGTCCTCGACCAGATCGGTGCGTTTCTTGTCACGGCGGCGTTTGACGAAAACCTCGTCGCGGTGATGTTCCAGAGCGAAATCCCGGACCCATGCAATCAGCCCTTCGGTCATCGGAATCTTCTCGACAATCTCTTCGCCGGTATCTGCGTAGTCCTGCCCTTCGAACGGAGATGCAGTGACAAGCACCGCATCCATCGGGCGTTCACCATCCAGCGCGTCACGCAGAACCAAGTAGATTGAGGGCTGACCGTCGGAGAGGTTGACCATGTAGGCTTCGGTTTCGTCGACCCAGAGGGTAAGAGGGAGGGTAGCGGCGTGATACTCCACAGCCTCGCCTTCTCGGCGCAGTTCCTGCCAATCGGCAGGCCCCGCACCGGGCAACACTGCAACGGCGCGCCAGTTCCACTTCGCCCAGCGGGTGACACCGGGTGTTTTGCGCACGACGACGCCGATTGGCATTTCAATCTGGCTTGCGGCCTTCGCCACTTAGTCCTCCCCGGAAGGCTCTCCCCTACCTTCCACTGCGCCTACTATGGTACACAAGTTAGCTTTGTGCCAAGCCTGAACTTTTTGGCCACGGACGCGATCACCGTTTGTTTATGAGTCTGAGCCACTTCACCGACCCAATGCCGAAAGTAGTTTGGTCTGCAGGGATTGCCACTTTTTGCATACACCCTAATCTGATCCCGAGATGGGGAGACGTCCGGGAGGGGAGGCCATGGGAACAAAATTTCTATTATGCGACTGTGCAGGGACACAAAAACTGAACGCCGAGAAAATCGCGTCCGCCTGCAAAGCAGAGTGTTCCAAGGTTCACACGGCCCTATGCACCGCTGAGTTGGAAACCGCAGCATCGCTGATGCAGGACCGGGAAGTCGTGATTGCCTGTGGTCAGGAACAGGAGGTGTTCAGTGCGCTTGCCGAAGAGTTAAATATAGAAACGCCGGGCTTTGTCGATCTGCGCGACCGCGCCGGGTGGTCCGAGCAGGGTGAGGATGCCACGCCCAAGATGGCGGCACTGGCTGCCGAAGCGTTGTTGCCGCAGCCGATCACGTCCAGCGTGGATGTGTTCAGCGAAGGTACATGCATCATCATCGGACAGGGTGAGTTGTGTTTTGATCTGGCCGAACGGCTGGCGACCACGCTGGCGGTTACGGTGCTGGTCACCGATGACGTCCAACCGGTATCGCGGGCCTTTGACGTGGTGCGCGGGCAGATGCGGTCTTTGACCGGCGCGCTCGGAGGGTTCTCGCTGCGGCTGGACGCCCTGCAGCAAGTCGCACCGGGTGGGCGCGGTGCTTTCACGTGGTCCGAGCCGCGTGATGGGGCGAAATCGACCTGTGACATCGTGATCGATCTGAATGGAGGGACGTCCTTTTTGCCGGCCCCATCCAAGCGCGAGGGCTATTTGCGTGCCGACCCCAAGGATGCGGTCGCTGTCGAGCGCCTAGTCTTCGAGGCGGCACAACTGGTAGGGACCTTCGAAAAACCGCTTTATGTGCGAATGCAAGCGACGCTCTGCGCCCATTCCCGCGCCGAACAGGTTGCTTGCACCAACTGTCTGGACATTTGCCCGACAGGTGCGATCACTCCGGCTGGCGAGCATGTATCCATCGACCCGATGGTCTGCGCTGGATGTGGGGAATGCGCGGCAGTGTGTCCGTCGACTGCGATCACCTACGAAGACCCGCCGGTCTCAGCCCTCTTGTCGCGGATGCATATTCTGGCGCGAACCTATCGGCAGGCGGGGGGCGGCGCGCCACGCTTATTGGTGCATGAAGCCTACGGGGCCGAGATGATCCGGCTGTCTGCCCGGTTCGGGCGTGGCCTTCCGGCGGATGTCATTCCGTTGGAGTTGAACGTCATCTCAGGCTTCGGTCATGCCGAGATGCTGGCCGCGCTGGCCCATGGCTTTGCCCGAGTCGACGTGCTGTTGGCACCGACAACTGAACGGGATGCTCTGGACCGGGAACTGGCGCTGGCGCAGGCGATTGCCGGGCCGGGCAAGGTCGGGCTGATGGATGAGACCGACCCGGACGCGATGGCTGATCTGCTATACGCTCAGGACGTCTCGCAACCACTGGGCGACCCGGTGCTGCCTCTGGGCAACCGCAGACAAATCGCGCGGCTGTCGGCGCAGGCGCTGAATCCGCAGGTGGAGGCTCCGCTGCCTTTGCCCGAACACGCGCCTTATGGGGCCGTGGCAGTGAATGTGGATGCCTGCACGTTGTGCCTTAGCTGTGTCTCGCTCTGCCCGTCGGGTGCTTTGGTTGATAACCCCGACAAGCCGCAGCTGAACTTCCAGCAGGATGCTTGCCTTCAATGCGGGTTATGCAAGGGTGTTTGTCCCGAAGATGCGATTACTCTGGTTCCGCAACTCGACCTCAGTGATGCTGCACTGTCGCAGCAAGTGCTGAACGAAGAAGAACCGTTCGCCTGTGTCGAATGCGGTGCTTTGTTCGGTGTGAAATCCACGGTCGAGCGGATCATGGAGAAACTCTCGGGCACGCATCCGATGTTTGCCACCTCGGACCAGGCGCGGATGATCCAGATGTGTGACAATTGCCGTGTGAACGCGCAGTTCCAGCAGCAGGACAATCCGTTCCAGTCCAAGCCAAAGCCAAAGGTGGTCACGACCGAGGACTATTTCTCAAAACGAAAGGATCACTGAAGCTGCAGCGGAGCACCCAGGTCGGCTGCCTTGATGATCGAGACGAAAGCCAGAATGGCGTCCAGCTCTTCCAGGGTCATTTCGACCGGGTAGATGGGCGAGGGGCGCGTGGGATCGAAAGGCGGGGTCAGCCCGTCGATCTGGGTGAAGGCGGGATGAGGGTTCAGCGCAAAGAATGCCTCGAACCTTTCGGACCAATCGGGCATCGCCCGCAGTACGGCAAACGAGGGCGTCGATCCCAACCCGTTCATGCGGTTCTTTGGACCGATCACGTGGCAGCGCCCGCAATGAGTCATCGACAGTTCCTCACCGCGGGCGGTGTCGCCATCGATCACCTTGTCGGGCTGGGCCGTCGTTACTTCGAAACGGGCAGAGAAAGACGCGCCCTGTTCAGGGGTAAAGCTCTCAACCGTGTTCTTGCCGATATCGGACAACAGCCAGTCGCGGAACCGTTCATGTCTGGTGTCATCTCCGATCCGCAGGTGATAGACTACGCTGTCACGGGCGAAGACCGGATCGCCCGGCGGTGCCGTTTCCAGCACCAAAACGCCCGCATCATCCGCAATAACGCGTATCCCGGTCTTGAGAGAGAAGCGCGGAAGGATATGTTGCAACAGACCAGAGTCTGTAATCTCGGCCGGGGCCGCAAGGCCCAGCGTCTCCTGCGACCAAGTGGGGGTGGCAGAGAGCGTCAGGCTCAGGCACAAGAGAACAAAGCGCATGGCCCAACCTAACGATCTGGCCCCGAATGCGTCAAATGAACTGAATGAGACGGAGACACATGCAATGAAACGCAACCTCGTGGTGGGGCAAGTCAAAGGGGTAATCGCATGAGTGTTCGTGACGCGGTTCTGGCAAACCTGAAGAAGATCACTGATCCTGTTTCTGGTCAGGATATCGTCAGCGCGGGTGTGGTCCGTGCGCTGAATGTCGAAGGCGACACGGTGCGTTTTGTCTTGGAGATCGACCCCAAGTACGCCGAACAGATGGAACCGGTGCGCGCGACCGCCGAGAAAGCGGCGCAGATGGTGGACGGGGTGGCCAACGTCTCAGCCATGATGACCGCGCATTCCGACAAGGCGCCGCCGGATCTGAAGCCCAAACCCAAACCCTCGCAAACCGGGCCGCAGGCCGTTCCGGGTGTGGACCGGATCATTGCCGTTGCCTCGGGCAAGGGTGGTGTTGGTAAATCCACCGTTTCGGCGAATCTCGCCTGTGCGCTAGCGGCTGAGGGCCGTCGCGTGGGTCTGCTGGATGCTGATGTCTACGGCCCGTCGCAGCCCCGGATGCTGGGCGTCTCGGGTCGTCCGGCCAGCCCCGACGGCAAAACCATCCTGCCGCTGCGCAATCATGGCGTCACCATGATGTCGATGGGGTTGATGACCAATGAAGGGCAGGCCGTTGTCTGGCGTGGCCCGATGCTGATGGGCGCGCTGCAGCAAATGATGAGCCAGGTGCAATGGGGCGCACTGGACGTGCTGATCGTCGACCTGCCGCCCGGCACCGGCGACGTACAACTGACGCTGAGCCAGAAGTTCAAGGTGGACGGCGCCATTGTTGTTTCGACCCCGCAGGATGTGGCCCTGATCGACGCCCGCAAAGGGATCGACATGTTCAACCAGTTGAAGACGCCGATCGTTGGAATGATCGAGAACATGTCGACTCATATCTGTTCCAACTGCGGGCATGAGGAACACGTGTTCGGTCATGGCGGTGTTGCGTCCGAGGCCGAGGCGCTGGGCGTACCGCTGCTGGGTGAAATCCCCCTGCACTTGGATATTCGGGTTGCCGCCGACGGAGGAGCCCCCATCGTCGTTAGCAAACCTGACAGCCCGCAGGCCGAGGCCTTCCGCAAGATCGCCCGGGACATGATCGCCAAGGGCAACGCATGAGCGAGCCAGTCTTCCCGCCCTTGCTGTCCGGCCATCCGGTGCAGGGTGGGGAAGACCCGTTCGAGCGAGCGCAGGCCATGGCCGCGCTGGGCTGTGATGCCGGATCGGTCATGTACAACATTCAGGCCGACCGGCTGCGGGTGGCGATTGTCTTCGCGCCCGAGGTTCCTTTGCAGGATGCCATGACGATGTTGCCGCTATGCGCCGTGGGATTCCAGAACGCGCTGGGCGCGCTGGCACCGCCCGAGGTCGCCGTGCATCTTGGCTGGGACGGGCTGATCTGCGTGAACGGAGCGAAATGCGGTGAGTTCCGTGTTTCCGCGTCCACAGCGGCCCCGGATGAAGAACCCGACTGGCTGGTCGTCGGGTGGGAATTGGCGCTGATGCAAACCAGCGTGGCACCGGGCAAAACACCGGATATCACGGCGCTGTATGACGAAGGCTGCGCTGAAGTTATGCCCGTACAGTTGGTCGAGAGCTGGTCACGGCACACGTTGACCTGGCTCAACCGCTGGCAGGAGGACGGTAATGCGCCCCTGCATGGCGAATGGATGGGGTTGCTGCGAGGTGTCGGAGAACCCTGCGAGACCGGCGTTTTTCTGGGAACGGATGAGCGGTTCGGGATGCTGATCCGCGACGGTGCCGAAACCCGCCTATGCCCCCTGACCGAACTGTTGGAGAACGGATGATGAAACTGGCCCGCGCGATCCATTTCGATGAAAGCGACATAAACGTCTTCCATTCCCCGGCCCGAACCGGAGAATGGTGCATCTCGGGCGGGTTCGAGTTTTCGAACTGGGGGCAGGCCGATCTGGAGGGCAAGGCACGGCAGGCCTTTTCAAACGGTTGGCTGGGCGTTGAGACCTTTGGGCGAGTGACTTTTGTCGCCGTCACCCAGATCGAAAAGGCCGAACTGGATCAGATCGCGCATAACCTGGCCGAGCATTTCGTACAATTCTATGGCGCACCCTCGGTCGAGGCTGCGTTGGGTGTGGCGCAGTCCGAGATCGTCCATATGGCTGAACTATGCGAGGAACACGCCCCCAATACTCTGCTGACCGTTGCCCGCGAATTGTCCGACAGCGGAGTGCATGAGGCGTTTCGCATCATCACCCCGCAGGAAACGCAGCTTGAGGCGTTGGCCGTTCACGGCTCGTTGGACGACTAAAGCAGGTCCGCAAATCCGCCGAACTGACCGCGTTTGAAGATCAGACCCTTGCCGGTTCGGTACATCACCTGTTCGACCTCACCAACCAGGATCAAGTGATCGCCAGCTTCGTGTTTGGCATGAAGCTGGCAATCGAACCGGGCCAGACAGTTGGCCAGTTGCGGACGGCCTTTGTGATCGGTTTCCCAAACGGCATGTGAGAAATCCAACCCGTCGCGCGCGAACCGCAAAGCCTGATCCTGCTGTTCTTCCGCCATCACGTGAATGGAGTAGTGCTGGCAGGCGTTGAAAGAACTGAACCTGTGCGAATCCTTGGCCAAACACCACAACACCAGCGGCGGATCCAGCGATACAGACGAGAAAGAGTTGACGGTGATCGCGCGTGGTCCGTTTGCCGAATGCGTCGTAATTACGGTGACCCCGGTTCCAAAGCACCCCAAAGCTTCGCGAAAAGCGGGGCTTTGATCCGGGGTAGGGGTGAAAGTCTTTTCCGTCATTACGCGCTCGTGCAGTGGCCGGGCATCAGGTGCCACGGCCAACCGTGATTGTCCATGAAAAGCTGAATTCTATCTGAATATTTTGCGGTTAATTCAGATCTTCCAGCAAACGACCATGCTGACGGGTGGCTTCGATGACAGCGCCAAAGGTGGTCATGCCGCGTGCATTCAGCATCGGCAGCATCTTGACCAGCGCCTGCGCCGTGGCGACCGCATCCCCCAGTGCCGTGTGGCGCAGCTCGTGCGGGATGGTGATCTCCAGCCTGTCGCACAGGGCATCCAGCGTGTGTTTGTCGCTGGCGCCAAACAGAACGGCGGACAACAGAACCGTGTCCAGAATGGGGTGATCCCATTCGACATCCATGTGTTTGGCGTGACGTCGCAGAAACGCCATGTCAAAGGGTGCGTTATGCGCCACGATCACGGCATCTCGCGCGAACTGGTGAAAGGTGCGACCGGCCTCGGCAATGTCCGGCGCGCCTTCGACCATGCGGTCGCTGACCTTGTGAACCTTGGTCGAGGCTGGCGGGATCGGCATGCCAGGATTGACCAGCATATCCAGTTTCTCACCCGCGACAATCCGGCCGTTCACCACCCGGACCGCTCCGATCTGGACGATCTCGTCCTTGTGCGGCAGCAATCCGGTGGTTTCGGTGTCAAAGACGACAAAGCACAATTCCTGCAGCGCGAGGGTTTCGAATTGTCCTCCTGCTGCGCTGTTGAGCAGGTCGAAATCATAGACCAGCGGCCGCGCGGCTTCGGGCTCGATATTGGCGGCACTTTCGTCAAAGATCAGCAGGTAACCGGGCGCGTCGCCCAGCGGTTTCATCCGGGCGGAATAGGTCTGCGCGCCGTCAATGCTGGTCAGGGTGCATGCGACCTCGAGCCCGGTTTTAGACAGTTTTTCATAGGCTTCCTGCAGAGGCACTGGCTGCAGGTATTCGAACAACGAGGCGTTCAGACGGGGATGCGCAATCTGGGCCAGAACCCCGGCGGCCTGACCGTCATAGAGAACGATCTTATGGGTGGGGCTGGCCAGCACCATTGCAACGGGGATCTCGGTCAGCAACGCAGTTAGCCGTTGTTTTTCGGCTGACAGATGCGCGGTTTCCGCAGCCACAGCTTCGGCGACATCCATAGTCTTGCCCGACAATTGATCCGCCAACCCGGCTGCAGCGGGGGCCAGATCTCCCAGATAGCGCGCAGCCTGCATATCGACATCTGTACTGACCCCAGCATGGGCGCGGGCGCGCAGTTGGGCTGACAACCTCTCGATCGGTTTGGCGACGTTGTCGTCAAACAGCAGCCATACCCCGACTATCAAACCGACAATACCGAAGGCGATGAGGATTTCGGCAAAGATGAAAGCGCTCGCAAGAGCCGGATCCGCAGCGCGCTTGTAGCTGATCCACAGCGCCAGAGAACTGACCACAACGCCTCCCAGGGCAAGCAGGCAGAAGAACAGAAAAATGCGAATGCGCAGGCTCAACCGAGTCAGCATTTTACACTCCGCAGGTTGCCTCAACTATTGGGTCACCGTCGCCGACACTCAGCCAATCGACGTTTTGTAAATGGCCATCATCACCGAATTCGACACCATCGGCCAGACTGGCGCGGCTGTTGGCGTCGCAATTAACGGCCACCGGCAGTTTGGAAATCGGAGCCCAGCGGCCAAAAAAATACATATCCACCAGCCGTTGTTGAGGAACCTGTTCGTTGGTGCGAACCGAGACCGTGTCGATAGCAGCGAACCGATCAACAAAGGGTACCGCATAGGTCCACGGGCGATAGAAGGCCCGGCTTTCGACCTCCTGCACGATCTTCATGCCGTCTGGCAGTGTATCAACAGTGCGATCATACCAGGAGTATTCACTGGCGATGGTCACGCCGATCATGCCCAAACCTGCGGCAACCGGAGCCGCCCAGCGGGGCAGGCGGCCGCCCGTCAACTTGTTCACTACCATCACCACACCTGCGAAGGCGAAGCCTGCAAAGATGGTACCGATCAGTTCCAGAAACATGTGTCTCTCCGAATTTCAGACGCTTGCGTCCGTTTAGTGTTTTTCTGGTTTAGCCCAGCATACCCTTGCCATGACCCACCGCAGATTGCATCGTTTTTACGACGACGAAGGCGTCGCGCAGATGGCTCCGCTCGAAATCCGACAAGGCGGATGGTGGAAGATAATTGTCGGGCTTTTCACCGGATTTGATTAACCTCAACTGATGTTCCAGCCGCGCTTCGGCAATCAGGTCATAAGCGTCAAGAATGTCCCGCGCGCCTGCGGGGCTTAGCACTTCGGCGGCTTCGGCGGCCTTCAGGCGGGCACGGGTGTTGGCTTCGGTCAATTGGCCCTGCAGGCTGTAGACCCGGGCGAGATCGACTACTGGAACTACGCCGTTGTGCTTCAGGTCCAACGTGTTGCGATGCTCGCCCGAGCGGATGGTGGCGAACCCGCGCAGCAGGCCAAGAGGCGGGGTGTGTTTCAGCGAGTTCGAGATCATGTGCGCCACGAAGATCGAATTCGAATTGGCTGCGGCCAGCGTGTCGGCCTGAAGATCGGTAAACAGATCGAACGCGCCTCCGATCGGGCGCAGATCGAACATGACCGATGCCAGCATCTGCGCTTCGGGGTCCGGTTTCGCGATCCAGCCCTTGAAATAGTCGCGCCAGACACGCACCGGCTGACACCAACGCGGATTGGTCGCCATCATGTCTCCGGGGCAATAGAAATACCCGCAGGTATCCAGCCCGTCTGAGACGAATTTCGCAAGTTCCGCAAAATAGGGCATGTTGGCCTCGGTCACGCTGTCATCCAGCATCAGGCAATTGTCCTGATCCGATACGCCTGTTTGCTCCTGCCGTCCTTGCGAGCCGCAGGCCAGCCACAGATAGGGCACTGGCGCCGGTCCCAGCTTTTTTTCAGCCAATGCCAACAGTCGGCGTGTTGCGGTGTCGGCGATGTCGGTGATCAGACGGGTGACGATTTCGTGCCGGTTGCCCGCGGCAACCAGTTGCATCAGCAATTGCGGGATTTCGACCGTGACCTGGGCCATTTCATCCGCCGAATTGGCAAGGGCGATCTGACGAACCAGTTCGGCCGAGCTGACGGCTTGATAGTGCGTCAGGTCGGTCTGTGTCACGATACCGACCAGCTTGCCACCCTCGGCGATCGGGATGTGACCGATTCCGCGCTCCATCATCACATGCAACACATCCGAGCCGATATCGGTGGGCGCCAATGTAATCGGATCAACCGTCATGATCGCCGAAACCGGAGTAGTGTCGGGCATGGCGTCCGCCACGTATTTGCCCGAGATGTCGCGTAGCGTGGCGATGCCCAGCAACGAGTCGCCCTCGGTCACGCACAGAGATGAAATGTGGCGATCACGCATCAGCCGCGCCGCCTCCTGAACCGGCATGGCCGCGGGACAGGTGGCCGGATTGCGGGCCATCAGGACATCAATCGAACTGGTTGCCAGGCTTTGCGGGCCAGAACGCTCGCCGCGTGTCCGGTCAAAGAACTTGGCGACGAAATCATGATTGTCGATCAGTTGGCGTACCACTGCCGCAGGCAGAATAAACACTACCGACGGCGTATCTGCGTGCGCGTGAGTTGCTGCTTTGCCGTCTTTCAACAAGCCGCGCTCGCCAAAAGAATTTCTGAGCCCGAGATGAGAGACAACAGCGCCGTTCTCATCTGTGATCTCGACCTGACCTTCGTAGATCAGGAATACACCGGGCAGGGTATGGCCCAGCGTGTACACGGGAGAGCCTTCGTCAACCTCTCGCACCTCGATCTGCTTGGCCAGATCGTCCAGTGCGTCGGAGGGAAGGGCGTCATAAGGATGTACGGATTTCAGAAACCGGGTGATCTGGTCGTGAGAGAGAGGCATCAAAAAATCCTGGGCGTCTGGTTGAAAAATCCCGCCCGGTGGTGTGCCGGACGGGAGTAGTAGATCGAAAAACGCGGCACATGGAAGTTAACCATATGCCGCATCATGCTCATTTATTCTGAGCTGCGCCCGCGCCACGGGGTATGCGAACGCTTTCGACCAATTCCACGATCTCTGGCGGAGTCTCTTTGGTCATACCGGCGACGACGTACGCAACGCCGAAGTTGATCATCGCACCGATGGCGCCGAACGAGGTCGACTTGATCGGACCCAGAAGCGGATCAGCATCGGTGAACGAGTTGGTGCCCGGAATGAACAGCCAGCCCTTGTGCAGGAAGATGTAGACCAAGGTTACGGTCAGACCAGCCAGCATACCTGCGACCGCACCGGTGTTGTTGATGCGGGTCGAGAAGATCCCCATCATCAGCGCCGGGAAGATCGAGGCAGCCGCCAGACCGAAGGCCAAGGCCACCGTCTGCGCCGCAAAACCCGGAGGGTTGAGACCCAAATAGGTTGCGACAACGATAGCTACAGCCATTGCGATACGCGCCGCCAACAGCTCACCCTTTTCAGAGATCTGCGGGTTGATCGCACCTTTGACAAGGTCGTGGGACACAGCCGACGAAATCGCCAGCAACAGGCCCGCAGCGGTCGACAGGGCAGCCGCAAGACCGCCAGCAGCGACCAAACCGATCACCCAACCCGGCAGGTTGGCAATCTCGGGGTTGGCCAGAACCAGGATATCACGGTTGAACTTGGTCAACTCGTTTCCAACCCAGCCCTTTTCTTCCGCGATGGCGGTCATGGCTTCGGACTTGTCGTTGTAGTACTGGATTTTGCCGTCGCCGTTCTTGTCTTCCCAATCCAGCAGACCGGTTTTTTGCCATGTGGCCATCCAGTCATAGCGCGGATCATTGTCGATATCCTCGACCGATACAGCACCACCTTCGATGCCGCCATTGGGCCACATCATGTCACTGATGTTCAGACGCGCCATGGCACCAACCGCAGGGGCGGTAAGGTACAGCAGCGCAATGAAGACCAGTGCCCAGCCAGCCGACCAGCGTGCGTCAGATACTTTGGGAACGGTGAAGAAGCGCATGATGACGTGCGGCAGACCCGCAGTACCGATCATCAACGACAGGGTGAACAGCACCATGTTCAGCGTGTTCGAGTGGTGGGTTGTGTACTCATTGAAGCCCAGTTCGGTCACGATGGCGTCCAGCTTGGTCAGCAGGGGTTCACCGCTGGCGGTGTCACCAAACAGACCCAGTGCAGGAACCGGCGTGCCGGTCAGTTGCAACGAGATGAAGATCGCCGGGATGGTGTAGGCGGTGATCAGCACACAGTACTGAGCGACCTGAGTGTAGGTCACGCCCTTCATCCCGCCAAACACTGCGTAGGCAAACACAACAGCGGCGCCGATTAGAAGACCCGAGGTGTTGGACACTTCGAGGAAGCGGCCAAAGGCCACGCCAACGCCGGTCATCTGACCAATAACATAAGTCACCGAGGCAACGATCAGACAGATCACAGCGACGATACGCGCAGTCTGACTGTAGAAGCGATCGCCGATGAATTCCGACACGGTGTATTTGCCGAACTTACGCAGATAAGGCGCAAGCAGCAGGGCCAGCAGCACATAGCCACCGGTCCAACCCATCAGGAAGGTTGAGTTGTCATAGCCGGTAAAGGCAATCAGGCCCGCCATCGAGATGAACGAGGCCGCAGACATCCAGTCTGCCGCTGTCGCCATACCGTTGGTGACCGGGTGAATGCCGCGTCCGGCGGCGTAGAATTCCGATGTGGAACCCGCGCGGGCCCAGATCGCGATGCCGATGTATAGCGCGAATGAAGCGCCAACAAACAGCAGGTTGATGGTAAACTGATCCATTATCCCCGCTCTCCCTTATTCTTCGTCCACGCCGTATTCGGCGTCTAGCTTGTTCATGCGCCAGGCGTAGTTGAAGATCAGCACAAGAAAGACCAGGATCGATCCTTGCTGAGCGAACCAAAAGCCCAGATCGGTTCCGCCGACGGCGATGCCCGACAGCAACGGACGCAGCAGAATGCCGAATCCAAACGACACCAGCGCCCAGATCGCGAGGCTGATGTAGATGAGGCGCAGGTTGGCCTGCCAATAGCCCTTATCGGCTTCGGCAGTCTGCGCGGAGTTTGTTGAATGATCCGCCATTGCGGGTTCCTCCTTCGCTTCCTCGTTGGGCGGCCCGTCACCCAACTCCTCCAGTGCGCCGGGCCGCTTCTCGATTGTGCCGAACACCGGACTGGCGTCAGGCAAAACTTCTCCGGTCCGCCAAGGCGGTTCCTTTGAAGTATCCTTCTGTAGGATCAAAGCCCCGGGGGCTTATCTCCTCCCCTTAATTCATGACCTCGCTCACGAGCCCTTGCAGGTCGTTCGCGATGTCATCGATCTGACCCATAGCGTCGATGCCTTTCAGCACACCCTGAGCCTGATAGTATTCGATCAGCGGTGCCGTCTGCGCGTGATACGCAGCAAGGCGGGACGCAACGGTTTCAGCGTTGTCGTCAGCGCGGCGCTTGAATTCGATGTGGCCACACTTGTCGCACTTGCCCTTTTCGGCAGGCTGCTTGAACTGATCGTGATATCCTTCGCCGCAGCCGGCGCAGGTGTAGCGGCCCGAGATGCGGATCACCATTTCGGCGTCCTGAACCTCGAGGCTGATCGCGGCACTGATCTTTTGATCAGCGGATGCCAGCAGGCCATCCAGCGCCTCGGCCTGAACCGTGGTGCGGGGGAAGCCGTCCAGAATGACGCCCTTGGCGCAATCCGGTTGGGCCATGCGGTCTCGCAGGATGGCGATGACGATTTCATCGCTGACCAGATCACCGGCCTCCATGACGGCCTTGGCGGCAAGACCGGCCTCGGTACCGGCAGCAACTGCTTCGCGCAGCAGATCACCGGTGCTGAGCTGAACCAGCCCGAATTGGTCTTCCAGCATACGCGCTTGCGTACCCTTCCCGGCACCCGGAGGACCGAGAAGGATCAGAACGGCGGGGGTAGTGGTAGCGGCAGCGTCCATCACATCCTCACTTGTTCGCGCGGTTTTTGATCAGGTCATCGACCACCGACGGATCGGCCAGGGTCGAGGTGTCACCCAGCGAGCCAAAGTCGTTCTCGGCTATCTTGCGCAGGATACGGCGCATGATTTTGCCCGAACGGGTCTTGGGCAGGCCCGGGGCCCACTGAATTACATCCGGTGAAGCGATCGGACCAATCTCGGTCCGGACCCAAGTGCGCAGCTCTTTCAGCAGCTCATCCGAAGGCTCACGGTCATTCATCAAAGTGACATAGCAATAGATGCCTTGCCCTTTGATTTCATGGGGATAGCCAACCACGGCGGCCTCAGCGACGGCGGCGTGCGCCACCAGTGCGCTTTCGACCTCGGCAGTGCCCATACGGTGACCCGAAACGTTGATCACGTCATCAACGCGGCCGGTGATCCAGTAATCGCCATCTTCGTCACGGCGGCAGCCGTCACCAGTGAAGTAGTAGCCTTTGTAATCCGAGAAATAGGTCTTCTCGAACCGCTCATGGTCGCCCCAGACGGTGCGCATCTGGCCGGGCCAACTGTTCTTGATGCACAGAACGCCCTCGACACCGTTGCCGCTGATCTCGACACCGGATTGCGGGTCCAGAACTACCGGCTGAATGCCAAAGAAGGGCTTCATCGCGGCACCGGGTTTCATCGCGTGTGCACCGGGCAGGGGAGTCATCAGGTGACCACCGGTTTCTGTTTGCCACCAGGTGTCAACGATCGGGCATTTGCCTTTGCCGATGACTTCATTGTACCAGTTCCAGGCTTCAGGGTTGATCGGCTCACCGACGGTACCAAGCAGACGCAGGTCGCTCAGGTCGTGCTTTTCAACGAACTCGTTGCCTTGGCCCATCAGGGCGCGGATGGCCGTCGGAGCTGTATAGAACTGGTTGACCTTGTGCTTGGCGCAGACTTCCCAAAAACGACCCGCATCCGGGTAGGTCGGGACGCCCTCGAACATGACAGAAGTCGCACCATTGGCCAGCGGGCCATAGACGATATAGCTGTGACCGGTGACCCAGCCCACATCCGCAGTACACCAGTACACGTCACCTTCATGGTAGTCGAACGTGATCTCGTGGGTCAGCGCGGCATAAACCAGATATCCGCCAGTGGAGTGAACAACGCCTTTCGGCTGACCGGTCGAACCCGAAGTATAGAGGATGAACAGGGGATCTTCGGCGTTCATCTCGGCGGGTGCGCAATAGTCATCCGCTTCCAGCGCCATTTCGTTATAGTCGTAGTCGCGACCGGATACCCAGGTAGTTTGACCGCCCGTCCGCTTGACGACCAGACATTTCACCGTGTCCTTGCAGTGCAGCAGCGCGGCATCGGCGTTCGATTTCAGCGGTGTTTTACGACCGCCACGCGGCGCTTCATCGGCGGTGATGATAACTTTGGCATTGCTTCCATTAACACGTGCAGCCAGAGCGTCAGGAGAGAAACCAGCGAACACGATCGAGTGGATCGCACCAATGCGGGCGCAGGCCAGCATCGCATAAGCTGCTTCGGGGATCATCGGCAGGTAGATGACGACACGATCGCCTTTGCGCACGCCCATCGATTCCAGGATGTTGGCCATGCGGCAAGTGCGGCGGTGAAGTTCCGCATAAGTGATGTGCTGCGCCGGCTCAGACGGGTCGTCCGGCTCCCAGATGATGGCGGTCTTATCGCCGCGTGTTTTCAGGTGACGGTCCAGACAGTTGGCGGAAACGTTAAGCGTGCCGTCAGAATACCAGTTGATGTTGACCGAGCCGAAGTCATAGCTGACATCCTTGACCTGTGTGAACGGCTTGATCCAGTCGATCCGCTTGCCTTGTTCACCCCAGAACGCGACGGGATCTTCGATCGAGGCCTTGTACATCTCGTTGTACTTGTCGGCATCGACATGCGCGCGCGCAACGGTCTCGGCGGACGGCGGAAAAACGTTGGCATCTGCCTGGGCAGCGGTTGTCATTCTGAGGCTCCTCCCTCTGGACTGAAAATTCTGGACCAATACTTGCCCGTCGTACGAGCACTGTCGATCCGCTTCCTCCCCGACACGGATAATACGGAGAACTGAAAACAATGAAATAAATTACCGAAATCTCAGCATTTGTTTGTAAAGAAATTTTACCAATCTGGATAAATCAGTAAACAAAATTTATATCAGTACAAAAAATAAAATAAAAACAAATAAATATCTGTAACGAAATTTGTCTGCGTCTTGGTGAGGTGGTTTCGGGTTTTTCCGCGCATTCGATTCACCTTTTGGTTGTTAGCGCTGACGCGCACTGCTGCGACGGCCCGACCGGGGTTGGCACATTTCGATGTTGGCGCTAGCTTGAATCTCAAGCGCTTGCACAAGAAGCGCAGCAAAGGGAGAACTCATGATGAAAAAGATATTGAGCGGCGCTGCCGTCGCCGCCTTGGGTGTTGCATTCGTTTCAGAGGCCGCAGCAACCGAATGGAATGCGTCTGTCTGGGGCAAGCGGCGCGCCTTTACCGAACATGTTGAAAAACTTGCTGAACTGGTCAGTGAAAAGACCGGTGGTGAATTCACCATCAATGTCAGCTATGGCGGTCTGTCCAAGCCCAAGGAAAACTTGGACGGGATTGAGATCGGCGCCTTCGAGATGGCCCAGTTCTGTGCTGGTTATCACCGCGACAAAAACCGCGCCATCACCGTGCTGGAACTGCCGTTTCTGGGTGTAAACACACTGGACGAAGAGGTGGCTGTCAGTCACGCCGTGTATGATCACCCGGCGGTCAAGGATGAGATGGCGCAGTGGAACGCGCGTATTATCATGACCTCACCCATGCCGCAGTATAATCTGGTCGGCACCGGCGATCCGCGCGATGAACTGGCCGATTTCGACGGGATGCGCGTGCGCGCCACGGGCGGTCTGGGTCAGGCGTTCGAAGCGGTCGGAGGTGTGCCCACCTCGGTGCCTGCAACCGAAGCCTTCAACGCGATGGAGTCTGGTGTTGTCGATACGGTCGCCTTTGCGCAGCACGCCCACCTGTCCTTTGGCACCATTAACGAGGCCGACTGGTGGACCGCCAACCTGAACCCCGGCACCGTCAACTGCCCGGTTGTGGTAAACATCGAAGCCTACGAGGCGCTACCCGCCGAACACCGCGAGGCGCTGAACAGCTCGATCAGCGAGGCAATTGATCACTACCTCGCTAATTACGGTGGCCTGTTAGAGAAATGGGACAGCGTTCTGGATGAAAAGGGTGTCCAGAAAGTTGAAATCGACGACGCCGTGATCGAAGAGTTCCGCACCAAGGCCGCTGATCCGATCCGCGAACAATGGATTGCGGACATGTCCGCTCAGGGGCTTCCGGCACAGGATCTCTATGATCTGGTTCAGACAACGCTGAAGCAGCAGCGCGGCGGCAACTGATTGCCCAATCCGGGTGCCTGATCGGGCACCCGGACACCAATCAAAATACAGGGGATCACCGGAATGGCAGGACAGGCCACGGTGCTTGAGGACGGCAGCCATCTCAGTCGGCTGGACCGCTATCTATTACAGTTAGAGCAGTTTCTGGCGCTGATCAGCGGGCTCGCCGTGTTCGGACTTATGGTGTTGGCTGTGGTCTCGGTCAGTGGGCGCAATGCGATCAACGCGCCGTTGCCGGGTTATGTGGACTGGATCGAGCAGGCCATGCCCCTAATCGCCTTTTTGGGTATTTCCTATGTGCAGCGCGAAGGCGGCCACATCCGGATGGACATTGTCATCTCACGCCTGCATGGCCGGGCGTTGTGGCTGTTCGAGCTGATCTCGGTGATCCTCATCCTTGTTCTGATGCTGGCGCTGGTTTGGGGCAGTTGGTCCCATTTCGACCGCTCTTTCGACTTTGGTGCTCCGATGTGGAGCCGCGACAGTTCGATAGACATTGGTATCCCGCTCTGGCCCGCCAAGCTACTGGCGCCAGTGGCCTTTTCGGTCCTGTGTGCACGGTTGGTGCTACAGGTTTGGGGATATGGGCGCGCCTTTGTGTTGGGTCTTGAGCACCCTGTGGCAGTGCCGCTGATCCAAGATGCGGCGGCGCAGGCTGCTGCTGAAGCCGAGCAATTCGAGGGGCAGGACTAGCGTATGGACACGATAGACATTGGCCTGTGGGTCACTGGTGGCCTGCTGCTATTGGTTGTCACAGGAATGCGTGTAGCCTTTGCGGCGGGGCTTGCCGGGTTGGTCGGCCTGGTCTGGATTTTTTGGGCCAAATTCGGATACGACCCCGATCGCTTTGGCAAGGCGCTGACGGTCGCGGTCAAAACCGCCGGGCAGGTGCCGCATTCCAAAATAGCCGCCCATACGCTCAGTCTGATCCCAACCTTCATCCTGATCGGTTATCTGGCCTACTACGCGGGCCTTACCCGCGCGCTGTTCGAAGCCGCCAAACGTTGGGTTGCTTGGGTGCCGGGCGGGCTGGCGGTCTCGACCGTGTTTGCGACCGCCGGGTTCGCCGCGGTATCGGGTGCGTCGGTCGCCACCTCGGCCGTCTTCGCCCGGATCGCCATCCCCGAGATGCTGAAGGTCGGTTACAACAAGCAATTCGCCGCCGGAGTCGTTGCCGCCGGGGGTACGCTGGCGTCGTTGATTCCGCCATCGGCCATCTTGGTGATCTACGCCATCATCGTTGAGCAGGACGTGGGCAAGCTGTTGCTGGCCGGTTTCATTCCAGGGGCGTTCTCGGCCGTGATCTACGGGCTTTTGATCGTCGGCATTGCTGTGTTCTTCAAAAATGTCGGGCCCCCTGTCACGGGCTTCACGTGGAAACAACGCTTTGCGTCCTTGCCCGGGGCCTTCCCGATCGTGGCCGTGATCCTGATCATCATCTGCTTTGTCTACAACCCGTTCGGTGAACAGGCCTGGGGCACCCCGACCGAAGGCGGCGCCATAGGAGCCTTCATCGTCTTCTGCTTTGCCCTGTTTCACGGAATGCGGTGGACCGAGTTGAAATCCGCGCTTCTGGAAACCGCCAAGTTGACAGCCATGATCTTCACGATCATCTGGGGTGTGCTGATCTATGTGCGCTTTCTGGGATTTGCCGACCTACCAGGGGTGTTTTCGGATTGGATCACCTCGTTGGAAATGTCACCGATGCTGATCCTGATCTGCATCCTACTGGCCTATGCGGTGCTGGGTATGTTCATGGACGCCATCGGTATGCTGCTGCTGACTTTGCCGGTAGTCTACCCGGCGGTGATGGCCCTGAACGGCGGCGAGGCGGTCAGCGCAGCGGACAGTACCTTTGGCATGTCCGGCCAGATGTGCGCCATCTGGTTCGGAATACTGGTAGTCAAAATGGCCGAGTTCTGCCTGATCACGCCGCCCATCGGCCTGAACTGTTTCGTTGTCGCGGGTGTGCGCCCGGACCTGAGCGTTCAGGATGTGTTCAAAGGCGTCACGCCGTTCTTCATCGCAGACGGTGTGACCATCGCGCTGCTTGTGGCGTTCCCAAGCATTGTTCTCTACCTGCCATCTCTGGCCGGATAAAAATACGCCCGGTTGGTAACCGGGGGCGAGGTACTGCCATTTGCGGATTCTTCAGCGTGCCCGCATGAGCATCCCAAATAAATCGCGTGGGTCATCAGGGTCGGCCAGCATATCCAAAGGTTCAAAGAAGTCAGTGTCTTCGATGGCTGATTTGATGTACCGCAGAGCCGAAAAATCCTCGATCGCAAAGCCTACACTGTCAAACAGGGTGATCTGACGATCGTCGCGGCGACCCTCGACCTGTCCGGTCATGACCTGCCAAATCTCTGTCACCGGATGTTCGTCCTCCAGCGCCTGAATCTCGCCTTCGATCCGCGTTTGCTCGGGGTATTCAACAAAGATGTCCGAGCGCAGAAGGATATCGCGATGCAGCTCCGTTTTGCCGGGGCAGTCACCGCCGATGGCGTTGATGTGTACACCGGGGCCGACCATGTTGTCGGTCAGGATCGTGGCATATTTTTTGTCAGCCGTGCAGGTGGTGATGATATGCGCGCCCTCGATAGCCTCTTCGGGGGTAGCACAGGGCACGACGGTCAGGCCTTTGCCCTGCAAGTTAGCGGCACATTTACTGGTTGCGTTGCTGTCGGTGTCATACAAACGCACGGTGGTGATCCCGCACATCGCCTTGAAGGCCAGACACTGGAACTCCGACTGGGCACCGTTGCCAATCATCGCCATGACGGTTGAGGACTTCGGTGCCAGATAGCTGCCGACCAATGCCGAAGTTGCCGCTGTTCGCAGCGCGGTCAGCATCGTCATCTCGGTCAGCAGGGTAGGATAGCCGGTGTAAACATCCGCTAACAGGCCAAAGGCCGTCACGGTCTGCAGCCCCTCTGAGGTGTTCTTCGGATGGCCGTTGACGTATTTGAAGCCGTAAGCCTCCCCGTCCGAAGTGGGCATCAACTCAATTACGCCATGCGGCGAGTGGGCTGGGATGCGCGGGGTTTTATCAAAGCTCTCCCAGCGTTTGAAGTCGGATTCGATCTGCGCTGCGATCTGCGTGATCATCTGCTCGACCCCGACGTGATGCACCAGACGCATCATGTTGTCGACGGATACGAATGGCACAAGCGCCTTGTCTGAAGGTTGCATTGGGGTCTCCTATCGGCGGGACAAGTGGATGCCTGCAATCATGCAGCGCACGGATCCACCGGCAGTTTCAATTGTCGGAACTGAGAGCGGCAGCGGCGTAGCGCTGGCCTCGATTACGGCGATTTGTTCAGGGGTGAGCGCGGCAAGCGCGCGGCTGGACAGGGCCAGCACCAGGCCGTCACGACCGCTGAGTTCGATTGCATTGCCCGCAAACTCGGCGATCTGATCATGGGTCAGATCAATAACCGCGCGACCGGATTCTTCCAGCCGGGCTTTCACAGTCGCGCGCCGCTCGGGGTCTGTGATCATGTCCAGACAGATTAGCGCGTAGTTGGTGCCAATGCCCATCAGTACGTTGGTGTGATAGACGTCGCGCCCCATTGCGTCCTTTGCCTCGAACACGATGGGTTCATAGTTGAAATGGGTGCAGAACCGTTCCAGCAACACGGGATCGGCGCGGTTGGATTTGACCGTATAAGCCACGCGACCGATGTGATCCAGAACCATCGCGCCGGTGCCTTCCAGCGCCAGCTTGTCTTGCTCCAGACCGGAATAGTCGATCACGTCCTGAACGCGGTATTCCTGTTTTAAGACTTCGATGACGTCCGTTCGGCGTTCCCGTCTGCGCGACGGAACGTACATCGGATAGATCGCAACATGCCCGCCGGGATGGGTCGAGAACCAGTTGTTCGGGAAAACGCTGTCGGGTGTGTCATGATCGCCGAGATCGTCGAAGACGTGAACCCTCACGCCGGCATCACGCAACTGAGCGACCGCTTTGTCATGTTCCGCGCGTGCCGCGGTTGAGGGTTCGGTCGAACGCGTGGCGAGTGTCTGGAACGCGTTGTCACCCTGCGTCTTGGGGTTCGAGGTAAACGCATGGGGCCGGATCATCACAACGGCTGAAGGGGCTTGCAGGGACTGCATTAGAAACTCCGGGTTGGGCGGTCAAAGATGCGGCGCCCCAACAGTGAGGCGGCCAGATCGACCATCAGTTTTGCGGTACGGCCGCGTTCGTCGAGGAACGGGTTCAACTCGACCAGATCCAGCGAACAGACGAGGCCGCTTTCGTGCAGCAGTTCCATCACCAGATGCGCCTCGCGCTCAGTTGCGCCGCCAGGGACGGTGGTGCCGACGGCGGGGGCGATGGAAGGATCGAGGAAATCGACATCCAGCGACACGTGCAGGATGCCATTGGCAGCCCGAACCCGATCCAGGAAGGCTATTAGAGGCGCTTTTATCCCGTGCTCGTCAATGCTGCGCATATCGGCCAGCATGGCATGGTCCTGTTCAAGCCGGGCGCGTTCGGCCGGGTCGACCGAGCGCAGGCCGATCATGCCAACACGGTCAGTCGGAACATGACCTCGCAAGGGCGGAAAGGCGTCAAAGCCGGACTGGCCGGTGAAATAGGCGACCGGAGTGCCGTGCAGATTGCCGCTGCCGGTACTGTCGGGGGTATGAAAGTCGCTATGGGCGTCCAGCCAGAGCACGAACAGGGGGCGTCCGATCTGCTGGGCATGGGCGGCTATCCCGGCAACGGTTCCCATCGACAGCGCGTGGTCACCACCCATGAATATCGGCAGACCGTTGGGGGCGGTTTCCTGCGCCGTACGGCTTAGCGCGTTGGTCCAGCCAATGACTTCGGGCAGGGCGAACAGGTGCAAGTCTTCGGGCACATCCGTATCGTCCGGTGAGATATCACCGATATCCGATACTTGGTGACCCAGATCGGCCAAAGCCTGATCCAGACCGGCCACCCGATAGGCGTCAGGCCCCATGCGGCAGCCCTGACGGCGCTTGCCAGCGTCCATCGGAACGCCGACCAATATAACGTGTTTGTTGTCCATATGTTTGTTTAAGTCAGCAAGGCGGGTTGCGAAAAGAGGACAAAATGTTCAAAATGAAACGTCAAATGACAAAATGAGAAATATCTATGGACGATTTGGATAGTAGGCTGCTCAACGCGTTACACCGGGACGCGCGCGCCTCGCTGTCTGAACTGGCCGAGACGCTGGGCGTCACCCGGACGACTGTCCGCAGCCGCCTGCAACGTCTGAAGCAATCCGGTGAGATCGTGGGCTTTACCGTCCTGACCCGGCAGGACATTGCGGAAAGCCCGGTGCGAGGGTTGATGATGCTGGAGATCGAAGGGCGTGGGACCGAACGGACGATGGCCCGCATCGCCGCCCTACGTCAGGTCCGCGCCGTGCATACGACCAATGGCAGTTGGGATCTGATCGCCGAAATTGGAACCGAAACGCTAGCCGAATTGGATGAGGTTCTGTTTCAGATCCGGAGGATGGAAGGGATCACCAAGTCCGAGACCAATCTGTTGCTGTCCACGCGCAAGGGTCGCGTCTGATCCACCCATAGTGCTTTGAGGTTCAAGGAAAATGTGCAAGAGTTTCCTCGCGCGGCCAACCCGCGCGCGGGATCATTGCAGAACCTCAGAGCAGGGGAAAACCATGCAAGAGACAGGCAAAGAACTCCGGGCTGTACGCTGGGCTGAGCGGATTACTGGGTTTCTCGAGAAACCACTGGTTAGGATTGCGGTGCCAATCCTGGTCACCCTGATCGCGCTGGTGGTGCTGCACGAGTTGTCTCATCATGTGAAGTGGGGGGACGTGCAGACAGATGTGGCGAACACCTCGTGGAAGCTGCTGTTCGTTGCCTTCTGCTGGACATGTTTCAGCTTTCTGTCACTGTCCATGTATGACGTGCTGGCCGTGCAGAGTGTGGCGGACGGAGAAGTGCCCTTGCCAGTTGCAGGCTTGGCTGGGGCCAGCGGTTATGCCGTATCCAACTGTCTTGGGTTTTCCTACATTACCGGGACGGCCATCCGGTATCGCATCTATGCCTCGCTTGGGCTGGACCTGAGCCGTGTTGCCGGCGTCATAGCCACCTCGTGGATCGCGTTCTGGTCAGGGTTGGTTTTGTTGCTGGGTATCCTTCTGACCTTGCATCCCGACGGGATTTCCAACGTTTTGCCGATCAGTGACACCATTGAAACCGTGATTGGTCTGTGCCTGCTGACGGCGGTCGTTGTCCTGTTCCTCTGGCTCGCAAAGGGGGGGCGCAGGCTGGCGTATGGCGGGCTTGGGTTCAACTTGCCCGGTGGCAAGCTGGCCGGTTTGCTGACATTGGCTGCGATCGGAGACCTGTTTGGTGCCTCGATGGTGCTTTATACGCTGATGCCCGATGATATTGGGGTCGGATATCCCTATTTCTTCACGATCTATATCGGGGCGATTGCCGTTGGCATCGTCAGCCACGCACCGGGCGGAATCGGCGCGTTTGAGGCAACGCTGATCGCCGGGCTGGGGGCTTCGGGCCGGTCTGACGTGATCGCGGCCTTGCTGCTCTATCGGTTGGTCTACACCTTCCTACCCTTCGCCATTGCCAGCCTGTCAATCGCTGTCGCCTCGGCGTTGACGCATCGCCACCACATCAGCGGAGCGGCAACTTGGGTCTATCGTGCAATCCGGCCGATTGTTCCGATGGTGGCCGCGGGCGTAACCGCGGTGGCGGGAATCATCCTGCTGGTTTCGGGCGCTTTGCCGTCCAGCACGCAGAACCTCGGCGCGTTGCGGGACTTCCTGCCACTGTCGTTTGTCGAAGCCTCCCATCTGGCAGGCAGCGCGGTTGGTGTGCTGCTGATACTTGTTTCGCGCGGGCTGTTCCGCAAGCTCTATCGCGCGTGGATCGTGGCGATGTTGCTGATGGTGGCCGGGTTTGTGGCTTCACTGACCAAAGGGCTGGATACGCATGAGGCGATCGGCATGTTGGCCTCGATCGCCGTGTTGGCGACCTTCCGCGGGGCGTTTTACCGCGTCAGTGGCGCCTCGATCTTTCGTCTGAACATCCCGTGGTTGGTCAGTGTCATCGCTTTGCTGGCCGTCATTTTCTGGATCGGTCTGTTCGCCTATTCCCACGTCGAATACCAGAACGCACTGTGGTGGGAGTTTGCATGGAACGGCGACGCCTCGCGCTTTCTTCGGTCCAGTCTCGTGGTGGCGGTCATTCTAGGGGTGGTGGCGGTGAATTCGTTGTTCGGGCGGGAAATTCCCCAGTTGAAGCGCACCGAAATACCGCCAGCCGTTGAAAGACTTGCACTGGAGAGCGAAGATACCGAGGCACAGATTTCTCTGACCGGGGACAAACAGTTCCTGATCGCACCGGATGAAAGCGCATTTCTGGCTTATGCCGATACCGGCAACGCGCTGATCACCAAGGGCGAGCCGGTTGGCGATGAAAAAGCCGGCCAGCAACTGGTCTGGCAACTGCGCGAAATGGCGGATCGCGAGGGTAAGCTCTGCGCGTTTTACAGTGTCTCGACCAAGTACCTGCCGACCTTTCTGGACCTTGGCCTGTCGATCTTGAAAATCGGTGAGGTCGCACGGGTGCCGCTGAAAGACTTCTCGCTTGACGGCAAATCCCGTAAGCGGTTCAGGCAGGCCAAGAACCGGGCCGAGCGTGAAGGATATGTGTTTGAGGTCATCCCCAAAGAGCAGTTGGCCCCGGTCTTGCCCGAGCTGCGCAAAATCTCAGATGATTGGCTTGCACAAAAGGCGGGTGAGGAGAAGGGCTTTGCCCTCGGCGGCTTTGATGAAAAATACCTGTCCTATTTTGATCATGCCGTGCTGCGGAATGGCGACACAGGCAAGATCGTTGCCTTCGCCAACCTGTTTCAGGGCGGGCGCAAATCCGAATTGTCGTTGGACCTGATGCGCTATGAACCGGACGGTTCGAACTTCATCATGGATGCACTGTTTGCCGAGATGATGTCCTGGGGGGCGGAGCAGGGGTTCCACTGGTTCTCGCTGGGGGCTGCGCCGTTTTCGGGGATCGAGAACCGGCAGCTGGCGTCATTCTGGAACCGTGTCGGCGGATTCGTTTATGAGCATGGTGAGCAATTCTATCACTTTGAAGGGCTGCGGTCGTTCAAACAGAAATTCGACCCGGAATGGAGCCCGAACTACTTGGCCAGCCCGGGCGGTTTGGCTGCGCCGCGCATTCTTTACGAGGTCAATATCCTGATATCCGGCGGGCTGCGTGGGCTGACGAAGTAGGCGTCAGTTCAGGGTTGCGCCGGTCGGGGTTTCCTGCAGCAGATCGCCCCAATCTGTACGATAGGCCATTTCGGCCAGAACGGTCTCGGGCAGGAATTCCTGATTTTGACGGATCTGCCAGCCACCGCCCAGACCCTTGTACACCGCTACCAGATTGCTCGACACCTGCTGTCGCGCCTCGATCAGATTGGCCTGCGACCGCAGCAGCGCAGTCTGCGTGTTCAGGATGCGGGAATAGTCGGCAATACCGTCGCGATATTGGTCCACTGCGATCTCGGCAGCCTTGCGCGATGCAGTGACGCTGTTCTCATAAAAGCCAACCTGTTTGCGTGACTGCACATAGGCAACCATCGCACTTTCAACCTCGGAATAGGCAGTCAAGACAGTGTTCTGGTAGTTGGCGATCAGCGCCTGATAGGCCGCATCCTGTGCACGGACGTTGTTCTTGATCCGACCGTAATTCAGCACGTTCCAGACCACCCCGGCATTGGCCAAGCCTGTCGAACTGGCTGAGGTAAACAAGTCCCGCCCGCCCGAGGCTTGCAGGCCGATGGACCCCGACAGGATAAACTGAGGGTAAAGGTCGGCTATCGCGATACCCACCTGAGCGGACTGCGTGGCTGCCGCCAGTTCGGCTGCGCGCACATCCGGACGGCGGCGCAACAATTCCGCCGGAACGCCAACGGCGACGTTGGAGCGGGCCGAGGGGATGCGACCGGAATTACCCAGCAGACCGGTCATCCGCGACGGAGTGGTGCCCAGCAACACGGCTAGCGCATTCTTAGCTTGCTGAATGTCGCTCTCAATTTCGGGCACCAGAGCCTTAGTGTTGTTCAGCAGGGCCGTGGACTCCTGCACGTCCAACTCGGTCGTTACTCCGTTGTCGAAACGCAATTCGGTCAGGTCAGCGGAGTCCTGTTGCAATTTGATGTTTTCGCGTGCGACGGCCAGGGACTCTTGCAAGGCGCGGATATTAACGTACAGCGCCGCAACGTCGCCGGTCAGCGTTACCAGTGCGTCGTCATAGTTTGCCACCTGCAGCGCCAGATTTGAGCGTGCGGCCTGAACGCCGCGGCGTTGTTGGCCCCAGACGTCCAGTTCCCATTGTGCGTCGAAACCAACTTGCGAGGTCGAAAACTCGGTATCCAAGGGAATGATCCGTTGGATATCGGAAATCGGTCCGAGGTTATCGCTGATCTGCCGCCGCTCGATCGATCCTCCGATGGCTTGCGATTGCGGGTACAATTCTCCGAACGCGATCCCCAATTGCGCGCGCGCCTGCAGAACGCGGGCTCCGGCGACCTGCAGATCGAGGTTCTGCGCATAAGCCTCGGCGATCAGTTTGTTCAGGGTGGGATCGTTGAACGTCTCCCACCATTTCACCACCGGCGCGCTGCGCGAGGTTAGGCCGCTGGGTCCGGCGCTGGGGCTGTTGACCTCAATCCATTCTTTCACGACCGGAGAATTCGGACGTACAAAATCCGGGCCGACTGGGGCGCAGCCGACCAGCAGGGCCGCGCATAGGGCGGTGCTGATCAGTGTGCGGTGAAACTTGGCCCGGGTCATGTCATGCGTCCTCAGATATCCAATGGTCTGATGAAGTTGGCGAAGGAGTAGAGGCGGATGTTGATGCGCCGCAGAAACTCAAAGCTTTTGCCCTGACCGGTGTAGATTGCCACCGCCGCGTGGCCGCCTGCGGGAAAGGTGTGACCATCCGGAATCTCAACCGAGATCTGCACCGCGATGCGACCCGGTAGTTTTGGAAACTCAAAGCCGGGCAGGCGGCCTGAGGGCAGGTACTGACCCTGACGCGTAGCCCACCAGATTGCTTCGACCTTGCCGGTTAGAATCTCGCCGGGATAAAGGTCCAGCGCGACCTCTACCTCCTGACCGGGCTCGACAAATTTCAGGTTCTGCTGACGATAGGTGGCTAGAATGTAAGGATTGTCCTTGGTCACGAAACTGGCAATTGCACCCAGCCGGATATCGCCAACAACCAGACCGGGACGCGCCTGTTGCGAGACGATCATGCCGTCTTCGGGTGCATAGATCGTCGTGTTATCAAGGAAATACTGGGCTTTATCCAGCTGTGCCTGCGCCTGAAGGATGCCGGTATTGACCCCGTCAATCTGGGAATCCAGCGCCAGTTGAGCCTTTTCGAGATTGGCCTCGGCCTCTTTGACCTGTGCCTGATCCTCGGTGACCTGCTCATCCCAGCGATCTAATTCGTCCTGCCTTGCGCCACCAGCGGGCACGAGGTTCTCGTACCGCGCCTGTTGGGTCAGGGCGTAAGCCAGCTGCGCATTTGCGCGCTCGATGGCCTCGGACGCCGCGATCACGTCCTGTTCCAGGATTTTGGCATTCTGCTCGGCTGCCACCAGCTGAGCGGTCGCCTCTTCAACTTCCAAAGCGAACACTGTGGCGTCAAAGCGATATAGGGGGTCGCCCTTTTTCACCTCGGTATTCGGCTCGACCAGCACCTCGGTTAGGATCGTCGGTTCAGTCAGTCGCGGCACGATTTGGATGGTCGAACGCACCACGTGGCTGTCGAGCGAAAACGGTTGAAAAAAGCGCAGTGCGACAAGGAAAATCAGCAGCAGATGCGCGCCGACCCAGAATGAAACGACACCCCAGGTGATGTTGAACTTCAGCAACTTCGCTTTGAAGAAAATGAACCAGACGAAAATGATGTAGAACAGCGTAATGCCGAGGGCGACAAACATATTCTGTGACTTCCTTTGGCCTTAGCTTTTCTGCTTCTCGTCAGGGTCTAGCGGATCGCTGTATTCTTCGTTCACCGTTCCGCCCAACCGCTTGATTTCCTTGCGGATCGCATCTTTTTCGTCATCGGGTGTGCGCCGAATGTCGACTGTGACGCCATCGTGGAAGGCCCACATAAAGGCATGCACCCACGGCACAACAGCCAGAAAACCCATCCACCCCATGATCTTGACGGCTTCGGCATGGGGGTGATTGCGTTTAATTGCGATCCGCCCCGGTAACCCCATGATGAACAGGATCAGCGCCATCACCGCCGCAAGAAGCAGGATCAATGCCACGAAAGTCAGGTAGTCGTAATAGCCCAGCGGCTGCCCCAATAGTCCCATGCTCGTGCCTCCTTTTGGGAAGGTTACCCTATCCTCAGCCGTTGGTGCCCAGTTCGTCAATCAATTTGTAGCTGGTGGGAGGGTCTGCGCAAATTCCTGGCCCGCATTCCACTAGGGTCGACACCGCATTCAGCACCGCCAGCCCCAGCATGATGAAAAACGCGCTTTTGGCCAAAATGCTTCCACCAAAACGCGGTTGTTGGGAGTTTTCGGCGTATTGCCGGTCAAACAACAGCATGAAGGCTGTGCCCAGCAAGATCAGGAAAAAGCAGATCGCAGACCAGGTGTAATAGTGCAGCCCCAAAACCGGCGAGCCATAGTGACCAGTCCCCGGTACGATATGCAGCAGAATCTGGCGCACGGCCACACTGCCGCCGAACAGCGCCGCAAGCAACATGATGGCATAGTGTTGCGGTCGCGCGCCGTACAGCAAATTCAGGCCCAGCCCAACCCCGACGGCCACAAACCCAACCCTTTGCAACAGGCACAAAGGGCAGGGAAGTTCATAGAGTTTCAGTTGGTAGACATAGGCCAGCACCAACACCAGACTGACGGCCAACATACCAAGAGCGTTGAGATTGCGTGAAAGTTCCGGCGTCATCACTGCCCCCTACAATTGGATGGTCAGTTGACTGGTGGCGTGAAATTTCAGCCAATATACACTCAACGCCAGCGTGAAAAAGAACAGCGCATTGGCCGCGGTGGTTCGTTGAAAATAATTCAGCCCCATCGTGGCTGTAAGTAACGCAAATAAAAGCGCTATCATGGCTCGGTTCTCCCCTCCCGTGCGACGATTGCAATATGGGGGAGTGTGTCAGGTGAATTTGGTTCTGGCAAGAACTCGCGAAGGAAATTCCCGTTTAATGCGAATTACTTGGGGTCAGGCGCACAGCTTTAATTGTGTTCGCCATTCGGAACATTTCTTGGTCAGTGCATTGGGAAGGGCTTTGTCGGTATAGAACACATCGACATCGGACAATGAGGCAATTCGGGCGGGGGCTGTGCGTTGGAATTTGGAGTGGTCGGCCACCAGGCAGGTTCGGCGGGCTTGGGCAATGATGGTCTGACTGACCCGAACTTCTTGAAAGTCAAAATCCATCAGATCACCTTCGGCATCCAATGCTGAACACCCTATGATGGCATAGTCGAACTTGAACTGCTCGATAGTTGCAATCGTCAGGTTGCCGACCAACCCTCCATCCGAACGGCGCAGCACGCCGCCCGCCACAACGATCTGACAGTTTGGGTTGTCGACCAGAATATTGGCGACGTTCATGTTGTTGGTCACTACCATCAGGTCTTTGTGATTCAGCAGTTGCCGGGCAACGGCCTCGGTCGAGGTGCCGATGTTCAGGAACACGGACGCACCGTCTGGGATATCCTGCGCACATGTCTGAGCGATGCGCGCCTTGGTGTCGGCGTTCAGGGCGCGGCGATCCTCATAGCCGATATTTGACACACCCGAGCGCAGGACCGCGCCACCATGTACCCGGTCGAGTTTACCCATGTCGGCCAGTTCGGACAGGTCACGGCGGATGGTTTGAACCGTGACTTCGAACCGCGTAGCCAGATCTTCGACCATCACGCGGCCATCCTGTCTGGCGATGTTCAGGATATCTGATTGGCGAAAGGATAGGGACACGTTTTGGCTCCGAATAAGGTGTTTTCGTTTTTGTTCTGTTTTTAGAAGTTTTCAACTCCGTGAGGGGTGGAAAACGACCATCCATTCCAATATGTGACAAAACGAACATAAACGAAAACAAACGTTGACGAAACGAGGGCGCGCAAGGTTAATGGGCGCGCGTTTTCCACCAAATGGGGAATCATTCGGAAATGAAACAGACACAGGATCAGGCTTCCGATCTTTTTATTATCGGCGGCGGTATCAACGGGTGCGGGATCGCCCGCGATGCGGCGGGGCGCGGGCTGTCGGTGACATTGGCCGAGATGAACGATCTGGCCTCGGCCACGTCTTCGGCCTCGACCAAGCTGTTTCACGGCGGGTTGCGGTATCTGGAATACTTCGAGTTCCGCCTTGTGCGTGAGGCATTGATCGAGCGCGAAACCCTGCTGCGAGCAATGCCGCATATCAGTTGGCCAATGCGGTTTGTGCTGCCGTATCACGAGGATATGCGATTTGACTCGGAAACCCCGACCTCACGCCTGCTCAGCACGGTGATGCCGTGGATGAAGGGGCGACGCCCGGCGTGGCTGATCCGACTCGGTCTGTTCATGTATGATCATCTGGGCGGGCGTAAAATCTTGCCGGGCACGGACGCGCTGGATTTGAAAACCGCACCCGAGGGGCGGCCGCTGCAGGGCAAGTTCGAGACGGCCTATGAGTATTCGGATTGCTGGATCGAGGATTCCCGGCTGGTTGTCCTCAACGCCCGCGATGCCGAGGCGCGCGGAGCGAAGATCATGGTCCGTACCGAGGTTCTGTCGGCGGAACGTCTGGGCGACCTTTGGGAGGTGACGGTCCGGGATCGCGACAGCGATGAGACACGTGTTGTCCGGACTAAAATGCTGATCAACGCGGGCGGTCCGTGGGTCGGGGACATCATCCAGACGAAAATCCGCGTGAACTCGCGCGAAGGCGTTCGGCTGGTGCGCGGCAGCCATATCGTGACCCGCAGGCTGTTCGACCACGACAAATGCTATTTCTTCCAAGGAGAAGATGGTCGCATCATCTTTGCCATCCCGTATGAGCGCGACTTCACCCTGATTGGCACCACGGACCAGGACCATCCGGACCCGTCCGAGCCTCCGATCTGTACCGAGGCTGAGCAGGACTATCTGTGCACCTTTGCGACGAAGTATTTCAAGAAACCGGTGACCCGCGACGACATCGTCTGGACCTATTCCGGCGTGCGGCCCCTGTACGATGACGGGGCCAGCAGCGCGACTGCAGCGACGCGGGATTATACGTTGAAGGTCGACGCGCAGGGCGGAGCGCCGGTGCTGAACGTCTTTGGTGGCAAGATCACGACCTACCGGCGTTTGGCGGAGAGCGCGCTAGAGAAAGTTGCCGAGCATTTCGCAGACCTACCCGGTGCCTGGACGGCCGGGGTTGCCTTGCCTGGCGGGGATTTCCCTGTCGATGGGGTGCAGGATCTGGTGGCCGGTCTCGAGGCTGATTTCAGCTTTCTGGATCGCGCCTGGGCTGAACGTCTTGTACGGGCTTATGGCACCGAGGCCCGCACTATTCTGGGCGACGCAAAATCCTCGGGCGACTTGGGCGAGGACTTTGGCTCCACTCTGACCGCGCAGGAGCTGGAATGGCTGATGGATAAGGAATACGCGCGCAAGGCCGATGATGTCGTCTGGCGCCGGAACAAGCTGGGCCTACGGCTGACTGCCGATCAGATTGCCCGGATCCAAGAATGGATGTCGCAGCGCAGCGCGCAAGCTGCTGCCTAAGAAAAAGCCCCGCCTGTCTGGCGGGGCTTTTCTTTGATTTACGCTGCTTCCTCGGAAGGTCCCGGATCTTTCTTTGTGCCCTTAATCCATTCCCTGAGGCTTTGCATCAGGGCATACAGAACCGGAACCAGAATGACACCGACCAGCGTGGCCGCCAACATGCCACCAAACACGGCGACGCCGATGGCTTTCTGGCTGGCCGCACCTGCGCCGCTCGCTGCCAGCAGCGGTACAACACCCAGCAGGAAGGACAGTGCGGTCATCATCACCGCGCGGAACCGCTGGTATGCGGCCTCGGCGGCGGCGTCCTTGATCGAAAGGCCGTTGGCCCGCTGCTCCATCGCAAACTCAACGATCAGGATGCCGTTTTTCGAGGCCAGACCGACAAGCATAATCATCCCGATCTGCGTATAGAGGTTGATGTCACTGCCCACGATGGCCACGGCAGCTACGGCCCCGAAAAGGGCGACAATCACCGATAGCAGGATCGAAACCGGCATCGTCCAGCTTTCGTATTGTCCGACAAGGAACAGATAGCCGAAGAGGATTGCCAGACCCAGAATGACGATCACGAGACTGCCGGAAGCCAACTGCTGCTGCGCCGTCCCTGTCCATTCGAACGCATAGCCCGGGGGTAGGGCGGCTGCCGATTCCTCGGTCATGACATTGATCGCGTCGCCCGTCGAAAGCCCCGGCGCAGGAACCGCTGTCACAGTCGCCGAGCGGAACAGATTATGGCGTTTCAGCAGCACCGGACCCAGCACGTTTTCAACATCGACCAGCGTTCCGAGCGGAACCATCTCACCCTGTTGCGAGCGGACATAGAGGTTTGAAATGTCCTCGACGTTGTCGCGATAGCTGCCGTCGGCCTGGATCATCACGCGATAGACACGGCCGAACAGGTTGAAGTCGTTCACGTAGTAGGACCCCAACTGCGCCTGCATGGTCTGGAACACTTCGGCCACGGATACTTGCAACGTCTTGGCCTTCTCACGGTCCAGATCGACGAAAAGCTGCGGCACGTTTGCTCGGAAAGTGGTGTAGGCCTGTCCGATCTCGGGCCGCTGGTTCGCCGCATAGACGAACGATCCCACGGCCGAGGCCAGATCCTGAGGCGTTCCGCCCCCGGTCTGCTGAACCTCCATCTCGACACCTGCAGACATGCCCAAGCCTTGAATGGGCGGCGGGTTGAAGGCCACGATCGAGGCCGCGGACTCACCATTGGCGATGGCCAGTACCTTTTGCAGGATCGCGTCCGCGCTCAGGTCGTCTTCCTGACGCTCATCCCAGTTATCCAGGTTCACAAAGATCGCAGCGCCGTTAGTCGTAGTGCCGTTCAGGATCGAGAACCCGTTGATCAGAACAGTGCTGGCCACGCCGGGGATCTGCTGAATCTGATCATCGACCCGGGCCGAGACAATCTCGGTACGCTCCAGCGTCGCCGCATCGGGCAGCTGAATGTCGGCAAACAGATAGCCGTTGTCCTCAAGCGGCAGGAACCCGCTGGACGTATTGGACATGATGGTCCCAGTACCCATTGCCAGCGCGACGATCACACCGAGGCCAATGACCGGCAGGATCAGCAGCTTGCGCACGATGGCCACATAGCCGCCGCGAATGGTGCCGATGAAATTCTCAAACACCGCCAACAGCCCCTTTGGCGGGCCCGAGCGAGCACGCAGAACCAGCCCGCACAAGGCCGGTGACAGGGTCAGCGCGTTGATTGACGAGATCACAACGGCAGTTGAGATCGTCACAGCAAACTGCGAATAAAGCCGCCCAGAGATACCCGGCATGAAGGTCACCGGCACGAACACGGCCAGCAGAACCAGCGTGGTCGCGATGACCGGGCCAGTGATCTGACCCATGGCCTTGCGGGTTGCCTCGGCAGGGGGCAGCCCCTCGTCTGCAATGATCCGTTCGACGTTTTCAACCACAACAATGGCGTCATCCACCACGATCCCGATGGCCAGAACCAGCGCGAACAATGAGATCGTGTTCAGCGACATGCCGAAGAGCAGCAGGAAGGCGAATGTACCGATCAGAGAAACCGGGATCGCGACGGCGGGAATGATCGTGGCCCGCCAGCTACCCAGGAAGATGAAAACAACCGTGATCACCAGCGTGAAGGTCATGATCAGTGTTGTGACCACGTCATTCAGCGACTGTTCCACAAAGTCAGTTGTGTTAAACGGCACGGCATATTCCACATCCGTGGGAAAGCTGCGCGACAACCGCTCCAGTTCGGCCTCGACCCGATCAGATACTGCCAGCGCGTTGGCGCCGGGGGCCTGATAGATGCCGATGACGGTTGCCGGAACACTGTCAAAGTAACCAGAGGCCGCATAGTATTCCGCGCCCAGTTCCACCCGTGCGATATCTTTGACGCGAACGATGGACCCTGCATCGCCTGTGCGGATGACAATGTCGCCGAACTCCTGGGCCGAAGTCAGGCGGCCCTTGGTCTTGATCGTGTATTGGAATGTTTGCCCTTCCGGCACTGGTGGGGCACCGATCGAGCCTGCTGACACTTCGACGTTCTGCTCGCGGATGGCGTTGATCACATCCCCGGGCGTGATGGACAGGGCGGCCATCTGATCCGGGTCCATCCAGATCCGCATGGCGTATTCCAGATTGGTCAGAACGTCTGCTTTACCAACACCCTGAACCCGCGCCAGCGCGTCTTTCAGGTTGATCGAGGCATAGTTCGACAGAAATACACTGTCATACGTGCCATCAGGCGAGGTTAGCGTCACCAGCAGCAGCATGTTTGTCGACGCTTTTTGCGTCACCACGCCCGAAGACGTCACCTCGGCCGGCAGCGAAGACATGGCCTGTGCCACGCGGTTCTGCACGTTCACCGAGGCGATATCAGGGTCGGTGCCGACCTCAAAGGTAATATTCAACGAATAAGAACCATTATCAGACGAGGTGGACGTCATGTAGATCATGTCATCCACACCGTTCACCTGAGCCTCGATCGGCGCGGCGACGGTGTTTTCCACCGTCTCGGCGTTGGCGCCGGTGTAGGTGGTGGTTACACTGACCACCGGTGGTGTGATGTCAGGGAACTGGGCCACCGGCAGAACCAGATAACCGATGCCGCCCATGATTGTCAGGACAAGCGATATAACTAGCGCCAGCTTGGGCCGGCTGATGAATAGGGCTGAGAACATCTGTTACTCTCCCGGCTGCTCAGACGCCACGACGGCGTCAACAGCGACGCCGGGGCGGACCCTTTGCAGGCCCTCGACGATGACACTTTCCCCTTCGCGCAGGCCGTCTTTGACGATCACTGCCGTGCCTTCGTTGTCGCCGGTGGTGATGTAACGCTGTTCGACCATTTGCTGGTCATTGACGACCAGTACGAATTCACCCCTTTGATCGCGTTGCAGTGCGGCCTGTGGCACCAGAACCTCAAGCGTGGGTTGCAGGGCCTCGATGCGCACGTTCAGAAAAGCGCCGTCCACGATCAGCCGGTCGGCGTTCGAGAATTCGGCACGCATTGTAATGGCGCCGGTCAAAGGGTCGATCCGGTTGTCGACAAACACGATTTTGCCGGTTTCATCCAGTTCCGAGCCGTTCGGCAGATCTATGTGAACGTTCGGGCTTTTGTCGCTTTCGCTTAGGGATGCAGGGTTCTCGCCCACGGTTTCAAGAACCGAGGTAAACTGCTTTTCATTCAGCGAAAAATTTACATAGATCGGGGCCTCGCTGACGATATTGACCAGTGGCGGGTTGTTCGGACCGACCACGTCACCGACGCTGATTGCTACCCGACCAATGCGCCCGTCAAACGGTGCGTGAATTTTGGTGTAACTCAGATCAAGTTCGGCCTGCTGGATCGCAGCTTTGGCGGCCTTGACCTGTGCTTCGGCCACCAGTTCATTTGCGCGTGCGATATCGCGTTCGGATTCAGGGGTGGCGTCTCGTTCGTACAGCTCTTGTTTACGGGCCAGTTCGACCTTGGCGAGTTCCAGATTGGCCTCTGCCTTGTCCAGATCGGCGTTGCGTGCCTCTACCGTCGCCTCATAGAGATCGGGTTCAATGGTGAAGAGCAAATCACCCTGTTTCACCAGCGCGCCATCTTCAACGTTCTGGCTTTCCAGAAACCCGCTGACGCGCGCCACGATGTCGGCCTTGTTCAGCGCCTCGGCGCGGCCGATAAAGCTGGCTTCTTCGGTAATCTCCTCGGTATAGGCCGCAGCAATCGACACTTTGGGCGGGGGGGCGTCGCTTTGATCCTGCGCGGATGCCGCTTGCACCATTCCCAGGCAGATCAGGGCAGCAATGGCCTGAGCCGGTCCGCTGTGACGGATATTCAAGTTCTTCAACGCAAGGGACATGGCAGGCGCCTCGTTCATTCTAAGGATTTTGCGCCAGGGCAGATTGGCGCCCCGGCGAGTCGATTGAATTCGGGTCAGGATGGCCGTTTTAGGATTATATCTCAAGCTTCTTGAATGCGACGCGCGGGAAGGGACCTGGGGGAATTATCTCGTCAGCAAGCTGACTTAGGTCCATGTGCTCGAGTTCTCATGACTAATCTCCGGCAAGGGAAACGAAAACGGGGGCCGTCTGGCCCCCGGTTTCCCAATTCAAATTTCGAACAGGATCAGTCGCGCGTGCCTGCGAACCGGTTTTCCCAGTCTTCGCGCTGCTCGTCGGTGATTTTGGCAAACAGAACGTCGGGCACTGTAAAGGCGTGTCCGGCGGGCAGGGCGCTGAGTGCCGCCGCGACATCATCGGGCCAGCTTGTGTCCAGCGTGTTCATCGCGCTCAGCATTTTGGCCGAGGTTTCGGGGATGAAGGGGGCGCTTAGAACGGCATAGAGACGGATCAGGTTCAAACCCAGACGTACCTGAGCTGCGGCCTGTTCCGGGTCTTCCTTGAAGGTCGACCACGGGGCGGCGGCTTGCAGGTATTCGTTGCCCGCCACCCAGATCGCCCGCAGTTCCTGCGCGGATTTGCGGACCTCCATTGCTTCCATATGCCCTTCGTAGGCGCGGACGCGACGGGTAAGTTCCTCGATCAGCGCCTGTTCACGCTCGCCATAGCTTCCGCCTTCGGGCACGGCTTCGGAGAATTTCGAACGGCAGAATTTGGTGATCCGGCTGACGAAGTTCCCCAGAACGTCGGCCAGATCCTTATTCACCGACTGCTGGAAGTTTTCCCACGTGAATTCGCTGTCGCTGCTTTCCGGCGCGTGGCTCAGCAGCCACCATCGCCAGTAATCGGCGGGCAGAATCTCCAGCGCCTGGTCCATGAACACGCCACGGCCTTGGCTGGTCGAGAACTGACCGCCGTCGTAGTTCAGGTAGTTGAAGGATTTCAGGTGGTCGACCATCTTCCACGGCTCGCCCGATCCCAGAATGGTGGCCGGGAAGGACAGTGTATGGAATGGCACGTTGTCCTTGCCCATGAACTGAACATAGCGCACGTCATCGGCGCCCTTGTCGGTACGCCACCAGCGCTCCCACTCGGCATCGGACTTGCCACTGGCGTCCGCCCATTCCTTGGCACAGGCGATGTATTCGATCGGCGCGTCAAACCAGACGTAAAAGACCTTGCCTTCCATGCCCGGCCAATCCTGATCACCTTTCTTGACCGGCACACCCCAATCCAGATCGCGGGTGATGCCGCGGTCCTGCAGTCCGTCGCCGTCATGCAGCCACTTTTTTGCAATCGAGGTGGTCAGGATCGGCCAGTCTTTCTTGCCATCGATCCACGCATCCAACTGATCCTTCATCGAGGATTGCCGCAGATACAGGTGCTTGGTTTCTCGCACCTCCAGATCGGTTGAACCGGAAATGGCGGAGCGCGGTTCGATCAGGTCAGTCGGGTCCAACTGCTTAGTGCAGTTTTCGCACTGGTCGCCACGCGCGCGCTCATAACCGCAGTTGGGGCAGGTACCTTCGATATAGCGATCAGGCAGGAAACGCTTATCGGCGTTGGAATAGACCTGTTTTTCACTGACTTCACGGATCAGTCCGGCATCATCCAGCTTACCCGCGAAATGCTGTGTAAGACGTTTGTTCTGATCACTGGAAGAGCGGCCGAAGTGATCGAAACTGAGGCCGAAACGGTTGGCGATATCCGCCTGAACTGCATACATGTCGGCGCAGTATTCGGCCACCGGCTTGCCCGCCTTGGCAGCAGCCAGTTCCGCCGGAGTACCATGTTCATCGGTCGCGCACAGGAACATGACCTCGTTCCCCCGGCCACGCTGGTAGCGCGCGTATAGATCGGCAGGCAATTGCGAGCCGATCAGGTTGCCGAGGTGCTTGATCCCGTTGATGTAAGGGATCGCCGAGGTGATGAGAATCCGGGCCATTTTGCGCTTCCAAGTATCTATCTGCGCGCCCGTCTACCTTATGTGACCCGCCAGCAAAAGCCCGGTTTCTCTGATAAACGCCCGAAAAGACGTGTATGTGCATGTGCCGCGTGGCTTTCGCGTGATGGCCCCTGACCTTATATGACGGGCGCGCAAATTGTTCACGGGGGATAAACGAAGCTATTCTTGGTTCATCGCCTGATACAGGTGACCGCAATTCCCTGTCTGACCAATTTTCTGGTGCCGATCGTTCAGGCAGACCAAGACAATGTCATGGGTGCGATTGACAGCTTTGACATGGCGATGCTGTCGATATTCCGCCGTGGTCAGGATGCGCTGACATTGCAGACTCGGCCGGTTATTGCGATCGCCCGGGATGTTACGGTCCTGTCAGAGAACGGTCAGGTGTCATTTCCCAGGGACGCGCCAAAATATCTGATCTTCAAATCCACATCCCACATTCTTCTGGGGATTATCGGTGCCGTGACCCCATGGCCCACGAAAAATGCCGATGGCGCAAGAGGGAAAAGGACTTTGCGGCCATCGCGCAGGAAATCGATACGCTGATGCCGTGGATAGAGAAGCTCGACCTGCCAAAAGAGGAGATTGCCCGGCAACGACAGATGCTTGAGGCTGCGCGAACCTTTACGAGTATGGCGGTCCCGCGCGGGACCCTTACGCGGCAAGACGTGTCAAGCGCCGTCAATGACATGCGTCCCATCCGGGCGGCCAACATGCGCGAAGCGACGCGGGCCGAGCTTGCCTCGTTACATAAAGCCGTGTCTGACGCGCGTGCGGCGGTCAGTAAGGAAGACTGGGACGAAATGTATATCTTTCATCAAGGCGGTTCCAATGTAACGGGGATCAATGTCGTCGAACTGTATCTGGAGCCTGTGATGCCGCAGAAAGTTGCGGCCGGTCAGGTTATGTTTGCCAAAAATGTGCATGGCAACAAGGCAATGGCCGATTACGTCGGCTATGAGAAAATGCAACGTCTTGTGGGCGCTTGGGCTTTCGGGGATCCGGGACGCATGGAGGTTGATCTACTGGGCTATCAAGCAGGCTCGCTTCTCGATGAAATGATTCCGTCCGCGCCGCCGCCGGAGTAGCGTTCGGAGCTCTATTCCTCGCGCGATCGTTTCAGCAACCTCCCGATGGTGAACGAGGTGCGTGGCGCATAAACATAGTTGGTTCGCTCGTCCGGTGTCGGGCGTGAGCGCATCCGTGCCACGCCAAAAACGATTAGCGCCAGATGCCCCACGGCCACAAACGCAAACAGAGCGCCTGGGCCGAATTGCTGGATTAACGTAGATGAAACATAGGGCGAGGCGATTGCCCCCAACGCGTACCAGAACATCAGGGCAGCAGACAGCTCGACGCGCTGCTCAGTGGTCGCAAAGTCATTTGCGTGTGCGGAAGACACCGAGAATATGGGAAAGGTCGTCAGGCCAAATAACCCGGCTGCCAGCATTACACCCAACGTGCCCGCGCCGCTGGCCGCCATCGTTACGCCGCAACTCAGCACAGCAGCGGCCGAGAGCCAGATCAGCACCCAGCGCCGGTCATATTTGTCCGCTAACCATCCCAGCGGGTATTGCGCCAAAGCTCCGCCAAGGACAAACGAGGCGAGGAAGAACGCGATCTGATCCACGCCCAGACCGACCTCTTGCCCGTAAACCGGACCAACCATGCGGAACGAGGCCGAACTGATCGCGGCCACAATCACGCCGGCCACCGCCAAGGGGGAACTGCGCCAGGCCAATTTGGGTCTTAAACGGGGGGCGTCAGGTGTGATCGGTTGGCTGGCACGGGTCAATGTCAGCGGCAATAGCGAAGCGCAACACAGGATCGCCAACAGGTTATAGGACACGTACGAAGCTGGCGGCAGCACGGCAATGATCAACTGCGCCCCCAGCGATGCACCCATGTCGACGAACCGATACGTCCCCATGGCCCGCCCACGGGTTTCGTTGGTGACTTTGGCGTTCAGCCATGCCTCAATCACGGTGTAGCTGCCCGCAACGCATGTGCCCGAGGCGATCCGCAACAGGGCCCATAAATAGGGGTTGTCAGTCAGAGTATGCCCGATCAGCCCCATCGCCCCCAAGGCTGTACAGACGGCAAAGGCCCGCGAGTGGCCGACGTTCCCCATAAGCCGTGGAGCCCACCAGCAGCCAATGAAAAAGCCAAGGAAATGCGATGATCCCAACAAACCGATCTGCTCGGTCGTGAAATCCAGTGTGATGCCCGAGATAGCATCCAACGGTCCGACGCCGCCGGTGGAGAGCTGCAGCAGAATGACTGAAAGAAAGAGGGCGGCAAAAGAAATAATCGTGCGCATGATGCGCCAAGCATTACCCAATATGCCGGCAATGCGCGCGCCTTATCGACGCGGAGGCGTCGTTTTTTGGCTATCCTGCCTTTTTGATTTCGGCCTGGATGTTCAGCCCAACGGTGTCCTGCACCAGGTCGGTGTATCCGGACGCGCCGAAATCGTGACGGTTCAGCGCGCCGGTCAGGCGGATGGAGAGCATGTCTAAATTGTCAGAGGTGCTGCCAGACGGGCGAAAGAGGTCGGCCTGCAAGGCGATCGGTTTCGTGATGCCTCGCAGGGTCAGGTCGCCGGTGATTTTCGCCCCGCGCGAGATCCGCCCGCCGTCACCCAACTGTACCCGGGTCGATACGAAGTGAATGGTTGGGAACCGTGCGACATCCAATACGCTTGCACCCAGCATCGCGTTTCGGGCGAACGGCAGTTTGGTACGGGCTTCGGCGGCGTTCAGGGTGACACTGACGCGGCTGTTGGTCAGGTTGCTTAGGTCGATCCGGATATCGGCCGAGTGGATTGGCATGGTACCGGATTGGGCAAGGCCCGACAGGTCGAATGTAAAGTCCACGGATGTGCCCTTGGGTACTAACACATAGGGGCTTAGACCCGCATGGGCCGGGCGGGTCAGGGGCAGGGTGGCAAGCCCGGCCAGAAGTGTGCGCCGGGTCAGTTGGGTCATGCCACGGCCTCCTGCCTGCGGGGGCGCGAGCGGTTCAGCAGCACCAGCAGGATCGCGATGTTCAAACCGTTCCACAAGAGGCCGTTGACGAAGGCCAATTGATAGTTGCCGGTCGCGTCGTAAATCCAGCCGGACATCCAGCCACCCAAGGCCATGCCCATGATAGTCATCATGAGGACAAACCCCACGCGAGCACCGGCCTCTTGCGGGGGCATGTACTCGCGAACGACCAGAGCATAGCTGGGCACAATCCCACCCTGTGCCAACCCGAAAAGCAGGCTGATGACATAAAGCGAGACCATCCCGTCATAGGGCAGAAACAGGAACAGAGCGATGCATTGCAGAGTGGATCCGATCAGCAAGGTCCTGATCCCGCCCAGCTTGTCGGCGACCAACCCCGAAATGACCCGGCTGACAACGCCGCCTAGCAACATCAGCGACAGCATCTCGGCCCCGACGGCGGGGCCGTAGCCCAGACCGACGCAATAGGATACGATATGAACCTGTGGCATTGACATGGCTACACAACAGCCGATCCCGGCCAGGCCCAAGATGTATTGAAGGGTGCGTGGCGGTATTCCTACGCTGCGCGTATTAATCTGAGCAGTGGCGGCCGCAGTGCTGTGGGCTTCGTCCGGGACCTTACGGCGCAGCAGCAGGGAAAGAGGTATGACAACGACCAGCGTCACGACAGCCAGTGTCAGATAGACCTGCTGCCAGCCGTCGCGGGCCAGAATTCCGGCCAGCATGGTGGGCCAGATCGCTCCGGACAGGTAGTTTCCGCTGGCGACCAGAGCGACCGCGATTCCGCGCCGCCGCATGAACCAATGGGAAATGTCCGCGATCAAAGGGCCAAACCCGATTGAAGCGCCCAAACCCATCAACAGATGCGCCACCGAGAGCATCAGTATGTTCGGGGCCAATGTCGCCAGTAGATAGCTGGCTGCGCTTAGCACAGAGGCCCCGATCAGCGCTTTGGTCACGCCCAGTCGATCCACAAGCTGCCCCAGCCACATGTTCCCCAGTGCAAAGCCGATCATGGCAAGCGTGTAGGGCATCGATACTTCGGCCCTTCCGGCGTTGAACTGTGCCTCAACGTCTGGCATCACAACGACCACCGCCCACATACCGGCATTTGCCACCATCGCGATGCCAAGTGTGATCAGAAGGCGAAGCCAGGAGTAGCGGCTGTCATGGATCGGGTGGCTCATACGGAAACGCTAGGGCCGGGGTCGGGCTTTGGCCAGTCACATGTTTTGTGATCCCTGTGAGGTGTCACACCAAAACATCTTTGGTCTCGATCCGGGTCAGGTTCAGCCCGGCGCGCGGTTTGGTCTGGGTGGCCTGCCAGCTGACCGGGGGCAGGGCGCGGGCGCGGCGACGGGTCAGGGTCCAGCGGCGGGCCTCTCCCTGATGGTTCGCCGCCATGTGCCAGCGGGTCTCAACCCCTTGCGCGCCGCCGTCGCCGGGTGTCAGCAACAGACCTAGCGGAGCCCGCCCCATCGCGCCACTCTGTTCAGCGGCCAGATGCATGCGCCGCACCGGCGTCAGCCCCGGCGCGCCCGGCAGGTCGCCGATGATGAGCGGGATCGCTCCGCTGCGCAGCGCCTCTTCCATGCACCACAGCAAATCCTCGGCGCGGGTGGGGCGGACGAACAGGAACCGTGCCGGATCGGCAAAGGGCATCATCCCATCGGGGTTCAGTTGGCCGGGCTCCCACGCGGGGGAAATCCACAGCACCGGCCCTTGTGCCTGACCCGCCAACCACATGGCAAAGCTGCGCCGGGCGGGGCCGCAGGCCTCGTGCACGCGGCCCAGTTGCAGGGTGATTTGCGAGTGTAGGGCAAGCCCCGGCGCTTCATGCGCGGGCTTGCGGCCAAGAAGATTTGTAGACATGCCGCCAGTCTAGCATGTTCTTATTTTGTTCTCAATCTGGGAATGTTGTCGTGAACCCCTTACCGGGACAGAATCATGCGGCCATCCGTGAACTGGATGTTCGAGAACCGATGCAGGTAGTCCATGCCCAGCAGAGACTGACGCAAATCGCCTTCATTGACCCAGGCCGCAACGCCATGGTCGATGATCGGGCCCAGCTCAAGACTGTCCAGCCGGATGGGTGCGGTGCGCACTTCCCCGTTCGCAGTCGCAGCGCGACCAAGGTAATTCAGCTGGTCGGGGTCAACGCCGATACGCCGGGCGTCCTGTTCGCTGAACACAATCTGGCTTGCACCGGTATCGACGAGGAAGTTGATCGGCTCTCCGTTCACGACAACGGGCAGGTAATAATGGCCGTCATAGGCGCGCGGAACTTCGATGGTTTCTCCGGTGACGGTCATCTGCGGGGCAGGGGCAACGGTCGAACGGATATCCTCCCACAAGCCGACAACGGCGATTGCACCGACGAAGATGAGCACCCAGGCCATGGCCTGCTGCATGGTTTTGTTCAGCGACTGGCGGTTTTGCGAGACGAACCAAAACACCACTGCCGCGCCAAGCACGACCAGATACACCAAACGTCCAATGTTGTCGCCATCCATAGCGTTACCCTTACCGAATTCACTCTAAGGTATATGGGGATTTAAGACGCAAAACCAAAGGCGTTGAGGCCATCCAATATGAACTGAACCGACAGCGCCGCCAGCAGCATGCCCAGCAACCGGGTCAGCACGTTCAGGCCGGTCTTGCCCAGAATACGTGCAATCAGACCGCCGGACAGGAAGAATGTCAGAACCACGGCCATCACCGCCAGCATGACGATGCAGGCTTCGACAATCCCCAGAACACCGGGGTGCTGCCCGGCCAGCAGGATGATCGTTGCAATCGAACCTGGTCCGGCGATCAGCGGGATAGCCAGTGGGAACACAGAGGGGTCGGGGTGTTCTTCTTCCTCTTCGACACGGTCTTCGCGGCGTTTGGTGCGGCGTTCGAATAGCATGTCCAGTGCGGTCAGGAACAACAGAGCACCACCGGCAACACGGAAGGCGGCCATAGAGATGCCGACAAAGCCCAGAACGGCCTCGCCGAAGGCTGCGAAAGCGATCAAAATGCAGACAGCAGTCAGGCAGCTTCGGATCGCTGTCCTGCGGCGGGTCTTTGCGTCCATGTCCTGCGTCAGCGCCACGAAGATCGGCGTGGTGCCAAACGGGTCGATCACCACGAACAAGGTGGTGAAGGCGGTAATAAAAAAAGCCAGATCCATCATGCGGCGTTCTCGGCGTTTTCAAGGCGTTCAGCGGCGGCGACCCAAAGCGATTCTGCCTTTTTCATCGCGTCGACCACCTCGGCAAACTTGCGGTTCCAGGTTTCCAGATCGTTGATCCTGTCGTCTTCGTACAGTGCCGGATCCGCCAGCTTGGCCGATAGCTTATCATGCATGTCCGTCAGCTTTTCGATCCGGTCTTCGCATTTGCGCAGATCGGCGCGCAAGGCCAGCATCGCCTCGCGCGAGGGGCGTTTGGGTTTAGCGGCCTGCGGCTTCTCTTTGACCGGTTTGTCGCGGGCCAGCAGCATGGCGCGATAGGCCTCGAGGTCACCGTCAAAGGGTTTGACCGTGCCGTCCGAGACCAGCCACAGCCGGTCCGCCACCAGCGACAGCAGGTGCATGTCATGGCTGACCAGAACCACTGCGCCGGAATAGGCGGTCAGCGCCTCGACCAGCGCTTCGCGGCTTTCGATGTCCAGATGGTTGGTTGGTTCGTCGAGGATCAGCATATGCGGCGCGTCGATAGTCGCGATCAGTAGCGACAGCCGCGCCTTCTGGCCACCGGACAACCGCCCAACCAGAGTTTCCGCCTGATCCGCGTTCAGCCCAAACCCGGCCAACCGCGAACGCCACTTACCCGGCGCCTCATCCGGGCGCAGACGGCGCAGATGATCCAAAGGTGTTTCGTCAACATGCAGCTCATCCACCTGGTGTTGCGCGAAATAGCCGATGCGCAACTTGGAACTGCGGGTCATCTTGCCCGCCATCAGGGGCAGGCGGTCGGACAGCAGTTTGGACAGGGTCGATTTGCCCTGACCGTTTTTGCCCAGCAGGGCGATGCGGTCGTCTTGGTCGATGCGCAGGTTCAGGCGACGCAGCACTTCGGTCTCACCATAACCGGTCACGCCGCCTTCGATCTGGATGATCGGCGGCGACAGTTCCTCGGGTTCGGGGAAAGAAAACGCGCGCAGGGCGGCCTCTTGCGGGGTCGATACCAGCTGGATGCGTTCGATCATTTTTAGTCGCGACTGTGCCTGCACCGCCTTGGATGCCTTGTAACGAAAGCGGTCAACAAAGCTCTGCAGATGGGCTATGCGGGCTTTGGCCTTGACGTTTTCCGATTCCGCCTGCGCGAGACGTTCAGCGCGACGTTCGGCGAATTTGTCATAGGGCACGGCGTAATAGGTCAGCTTGCGGTCTTCCAGATGCAGGATCGATCCTACCGCACGGTTCAGCAGCCCTCGGTCGTGGGAGATGATGATAACCGTATGCGGATACTTGGCCAGATAACTCTCCAGCCATAGCGCACCTTCGAGGTCCAGATAGTTGGTCGGCTCGTCCAGCAACAGCAGGTCGGGCTGAGAGAACAGCACCGCTGCCAGCGCGACACGCATCCGCCAGCCGCCTGAGAAATCGGAGCAGGGGCGCAGTTGGTCTTCATCGTCGAAGCCAAGACCCTTGAGGATCGAGGCCGCGCGGGCTTCGGCCGACCAAGCGTCGATATCCGCCAAACGGGTCTGAATCTCTGCAATCCGTGCGGGATCTTCGGCGCTGTCGGCCTCGGACATCAAAGAGCTGCGTTCGGTATCAGCCGCCAGCACCGTGTTGATCAGCGACACATTGGATGAGGGTGCCTCTTGCGCCACACCCCCGATCCGCGCCCGTTTTGGTAAAACGATATTGCCAGATTCCAGCGCCAGCTCGCCCCGGATCAGGCGGAACAGAGTGGTCTTGCCGGTGCCGTTCCTCCCCACCAGCCCAACCTTGTGGCCGTCGGGAATGGTGGCGCTGGCGCCGTCAAACAGGGGGCGGCCCTCGACCGCATAGGTGATGTCTTCAATCCGTAGCATAGGCCGAGCACTGCGGCACGGCCTGACGCTTGTCAATGGGGTGAATCGCCGATGGCCTGTCAGTTTAGTTCAGCGGCCACGTCTTCAAAGGGGTACGAGGCAAAACCAACCAAAACCTGGTCACCTTCTTCGCTGAATGCAAAGACGTGAACTTCGTCATGGTGCAAGGTTGCACGGCAAAACACACCCGACTGAGACAGTTTCAACGGGCACGCTTCCAGATCGGTGTGAGCAACCGCTGTTTCGAATAATTCGTAGTTCATCGGCACGGGCGCCTGATCGGCTATGGCGGGTGAGGCAAGGATGCAGGCGATAGCCGCGAGTTTCGGTGCCATCAGATTGGCCTTTTTTTGTTAACGCTTTCTGTCCGCACGGCAAAATAACTGATGGAAAAAGTCAGGTAATAAAATCAGTTTCTTTCAACCGCGTCATTCTTACGCGCTATCCCTTTGGCGCATTGCCCGTTTAACCTTGTACGAGAGGTCCACACATGCAGGCTTTGCGCCAAGTGATTGGCATGGGCATGACGCGGACCTTGTGTTAGCTCTGCCGTGATTTGCATTTCTAGCCGGATTTCTTCATGCGCGCGGCACACTCACCGCCATCTCTGGTAACACTGGTTTTTGCGACTGCGTTGTCAGTGCTGTCGCTTAACATGTTCCTGCCGTCGTTGGCGCGGATGGGAGAAGACTTTCAGGTCGATTACGCGTTGGTGAACCTGTCCGTGGCGGGGTACCTGGCTGTGTCTGCCGTGCTGCAACTGATCATGGGGCCGTTGTCCGACCGGTTTGGCCGCAGACCTGTTCTGCTGATCTGTATGGTAGTCTTCGTCGCCGCGTCGTTCGGCTGCGTGCTGGCCGAGGACATCTGGGTTTTTCTGAGTTTCCGACTGCTCCAGGCCGCCGTGGTAGCCGGGCCCGTTCTGTCCAGCGCCGCCATCCGTGACATGTACTCACCAAACGAAGCTGCCAGCAAACTGGGCTATGTGGCCATGGCGATGGCGTTGGCCCCGATGCTGGGGCCGATGCTGGGCGGTGCGCTCGACAGTCTGTTTGGCTGGCGCGCTGGCTTTGTTCTGTATTCCGTACTGGGGACCGGGATGCTTCTGTTGCTTTGGGTCGATATGGGAGAGACCAATTTCAACCAGTCCTCGACCATGGCCGCGCAACTGAGGGAATACCCGCATCTGTTCCGCGCGCGCCGGTTCTGGGGATATGCCCTGTGCGCGGCCTTTTCGATCGGAGGGTTCTTTAGCTTCATCACCGGAGCGCCCTTGGTCGCAGCCGCGTGGTTCGATCTGAGCCCTGCGATGCTGGGTCTGGGGATTGGCATCATAACGGGCGGCTTCATGGTCGGAAACTTTATCACCGGACGGATCGCCGCGCGTACGCGGCTGACTACTATGATTCTGATTGGGCGCATTATTGCATCGACAGGGCCGCTGGGTGGTCTGCTTCTGTTCCTTGCTGATCTGGGCTCGGTCTGGGTGTTTTTCGGTTCGGCGATCTTCGTTGGCTTTGGCAATGGCCTGACCAATGCCAATGCATCTGCTGGGGTGATGTCCGTCCGCCCCAAACTGGCGGGCAGTGCCGCTGGCCTGTCCGGCGCAATGATCGTGGCGCTGGGGGCCGTTCTGACCTCGCTCACCGGTATTTGGGTGAGCCCTGAAAACGGTCCGTTCCTGGTTCTGGGCATGATGTGGGCGTGCAGTTTCGCCGGGCTTCTGGCGGTGTTGTATGTCCGCTGGGTCGATCGCCATGACCCACTGCCCGAAACGATCTGAGCGACAGCGCATCATAGTGCTTTTCATATGAGACAGACCATGCTAGGCGGCGCGCGATGGATTTCGGCGCGACACCGCGCCTTTTGTTAAGGAGAGGCCGACATGGCACTGGAACGCACATTCTCGATCATCAAACCCGACGCAACCCGCCGCAACCTGACCGGCAAGATCAATGCCAAGTTCGAAGAGGCTGGTCTGCGCATTGTTGCGCAAAAGCGTATCCACATGACCAAAGCTCAAGCCGGCAAGTTCTATGACGTACATGCCGAACGTCCGTTCTATGACGAGCTGTGCGAATTCATGTCGTCGGCTCCGGTCGTTGTTCAGGTTCTGGAAGGCGAAGGCGCCATTGCCAAGAACCGCGAAGTCATGGGTGCAACCAACCCTGCAGACGCAGCCCCCGGCACCATCCGCGCGGAGTTCGCTGAATCGGTTGGCGAAAACTCGGTCCACGGTTCGGATGCTCCGGAAACCGCAGCTGTTGAGATTGCCTACTTCTTCTCGGGCATCGAACTGGTCGGCTAATCTGCCGTCAGATCCGAATTTAAGGCCGCCCCCGGCAATGGGTGCGGCCTTTTTTATAAAGACTTTAGGTCGTCTACTGACACCCGAACGCCGACCGCATCCAGGTCCGAGATCATCTTGGTTTCGGGTGCGGCGCTGACACTGGTCTTGATCGCGTCAAACCTCTGACGCAGGGCCTTTTTCTCATCGCCCTTGCAATCATTCCATGGACGTCCTTGCAACCCCATCACCAGAACATAATAGCCGATGAAATGCGGCCGGGTTCCGGCGCGCACCAAGCGGGCATAGGCCTCATCCGGGCCCAACTCACGCAGTTGCTGCGCCGAGTGGATTCCGGCGCGGGCACACGCCTGTTCGAAAGCGGGGCCAAGGTTACGGATCGAGGAGACGGGATCGGACATGCCCAACTTCTAGCCCTGTGGTGCAGTGATGTCGACCTTACGCCGTGTTAGCGCAACATCGGACTTGCCAGATGGGATGACGTGCGATTTCATGACGTCATGCTGCCATGAGGTTGACCATGTCAAAGAACAAGGAAACCGAAGGCAAGCCCGACAAAGGCAAAAAGAACACCTCGTTGCGGCTGGATGGCAAAACGCTGAATACCCTCAAGATCCGGGCAACCGAAGAGGGAACCAACGTCCAGAAGACAATCGAGACACTGGTGAATGGCTATCTTGATACGCCGAAAAAGGGTCATTCGTGATGGGGCAGAAAAGCAGGTTTTTCATCGTTCCGGGCAAGTTCGATCTTGTGGGGTTTTCTGATGCACTCAAAGGCCTGACTCCCAAGTTCGAGGCTCTGGCCGCCGCGCGACCGTTTGACCTCTTGGACTGTCACGATCAGTCGCTGCGGGCAGAAGGGCGGTTGCTAATCGAGGCCAAAGGTTCGTTGCAGTTGCTTCGGGCCGACGGCGAAATTCTGGTTCAAGCCAATATAGGCGAGGGGAAATTCGTACAGGAGCTTCCGGACGGCCCAGTAAAAGCAGCGCTGAAGGGGTTCCCCAAACTGCGCGCGTTGATGAACGTCGGTTCGGGTCTGATTGAAACCGGCACTTTTGCGGTTCTGGATGATCTGCAAAAGACACAGGTTCGAGGCACCGTTCTGAAATTATCCACCGATGAAGGGCACGCAACCCTTCTGAACGTTCAGCCCATGCGCGGCTATGATCGCGCCTTTCACGCCGTCTGTACTGCGCTGAGCAACATGGCGACCTCTGGATTTGACACGGTGTTTTCTAACTTGTTTCCCGACACCACCCCCTATGACGCCAAGCCTGATATCATTTTGGGTACTCAAGAGCCCTCGATCGAAGTGGCGAGGGATATCATTCAGACCTATCTGTCCGTCGCGCGCCGGAACGAGGCAGGCGTGATCGCCGATATCGATACTGAGTTTCTGCACGACTACCGCGTCTCACTGCGCAGGGTACGGTCGGTGCTGAGCCTGTTCAAAGGCGTGTTTTCCCCGGAACAGACCGAAGAGCTGAAACGCGAGTTCTCAGATCTGATGGTCCCTACCGGGCGGGTGCGGGACCTAGATGTCTATCTTCTTGAAAAAGACATTTATTTCAACTTGATACCGCCGAGCCTTCATCAAGGCGCTGAGATCATGTTTGCCCAATTCGCCAAGGAGCGGGCCCGGGCGCTAGCTGCGCTGACCCGGCGTTTTCGCAGTGCGGCCTATGACAAGAAGATGGATGAGTTAGCGGCGTTGTTCGCTGATACAAAAGGGTTGGAGCCCGGTCCAAGTGCGGATCGTGGAGCCTATAACTATGCCTGCGCGTTGATTTGGAAACGGTATCGCAGGGTGTGCAAGCTGGCCCGCGGCATCACTCCGGAAACGCCGGATGAGGCCGTTCATGATCTGCGGATCGACTGCAAGAAGCTGCGATACCTGATGGAATTCTTCGGCCCGTTGTTCGACAAGAGTGATTTCAAAACGCTCATCAAGCCGTTGAAAAAGTTGCAGGATAACTTGGGTCTGTTTAACGACTACTCGGTGCAACAAGAGGCGCTGCTGGAGTTCGTTGCGACCCAAAGCAATGCGCAAGGCCGGGCAAACGCGCAACTTGCGATGTCCGTCGGCGGGCTGATCGCTGTGCTTAATCAACGTCAAAAAGCAGAACGCGACCGTGTGATCGCCAATTTCCAGCATTTCGACAGTCCGGACATCCAGAACCTGTTCCGAACCCTGTTTCACCACAAGGAGGATTGAGGAGTGAAGATCATTGCCTGCTACAGCAACAAGGGCGGAGTGGGGAAGACCGCGACCTCGGTGAACTTGGCCTATGCCTATGCGCAAGCGGGGTACACCGTGCTGCTGTGTGATCTCGATCCGCAGGGGGCGTCGGGGTTTTATTTCCGGGTGAAACCGTCGAAAAAGCTAACGGATGCGCGGTTCTTCGAAGATGTCGCGCGGTTCACTAAATCGATCCGGGCCAGTGATTTTGACGGGCTGGACGTATTGCCCGCCAACCTGACGTTTCGTGATTTCGACGTGTTCCTCTCGCGGATGCGGAACAAGCGGTCACGGTTGAAAAAGGCGTTGGCAACTGCCGGCAGTGATTATGACGTGATTATTCTGGATTGTCCGCCGAACTTCTCAACCTTGTCCGAGAACATCTTCAAGGCTGCTGACCAGATTCTTGTGCCGGTTATTCCGACGACCTTGTCGGAACGAACGCTCGAGCAATTGGTGAGTTTCTTCAACGATCACAAGTTATCCAAGAAAAAGCTTAAGGCGTTTTTCTCAATGGTGCAGCGGCGCAAAACCCTGCATCTGGAAACAATGGAGAAGATGCGCAAGGCGTACAAAAAGCGGTTCCTGCAATCCGAGATTCCCTTTGCCGCGGATATCGAGCGTATGGGTCAGAACCGCGCCCCGGTCAGCATCTATGCCGGTCGCAGCGCCGCAAGTGCCGCTTACCAAGCGCTATTTGACGAACTGGAAAACGGAGTGGTTTCAACCAAATGAGCACCGAGATTGAACGCAAGTTTCTGGTTGCGGTCCTGCCGGATCTAAGCGGCGCGGAAAAGGCCGTCGTGCGTCAGGGCTATCTGACGGCACCTGACGACTCCACGGAACTCCGTCTGCGTCAGAAAAACGATAGGTACTTCCTGACGCTGAAAGGCGGCGGCGCTATGGTGCGGGTCGAGCGTGAAGCTGAAATCTCGGCCGAGCAGTTTGAAACTTTTTGGCCTGAGACAGACGGGCGCCGGGTGGAAAAGGAGCGCCACACAGGGCAGTTGCCGGATGGTCGGGTGTTTGAACTGGATGTTTTTCTGGGTGACCTGGCGCCGTTGCGATTGGTCGAGGTTGAGTTTCAGACCCAAGCCGAGGCCGAAGCCTATACTCCACCGGAATGGTTTGGCGCCGACGTGACGGCGGATAAACGCTATAAAAACAAGACGATGGCTACTAAAGGTATTCCTGCCTAAGGTTTGCGTGCCAGCTTGATCACCACTTCAAGTCCCGGATTGCAATTATGCGCCTCGAATTCGCCGCCATGCATTCGGGATATTGCGGCAACAAGGGCCAGCCCCAACCCGGCATTGCGCTCAGTCCGGGCCGGGTCGAGCGTGACAAACGGCATTTGCAGGCGTGGCAGGTCCTCTTGTGGTACGCCGGGCCCACGGTCGCGGACGCTGAGGCTGGTATAGGGGCCGTCTTCGGACAGGTTGATCGTGACCGTTGTGTCCTGCGGGGCATAGCGCAGCGCGTTTTCCAGCAGGTTCGACAGGGCCTGAGACAACAGGGGCCGGTGCCCAGGAATGGAACCAGCGCTGCCCGTGACCTCTAGCCGGATACTCTGATCGTCGGCGACAGGGTCGTATAGCTCAGCCACATCCGCCACTAATTGCTGCAGGTCCACCGGTTCGAACTGTTCCCGCCCAACACCGGCCTCGGCGCGTGAAATTTCGGTCAATTGCCCCAGCACGTGCAACACGTGGTCGATCTCGGTGCAGGCCCGCGCAACATCTATTTCACGCTCCTGATCCGTTTTGCCTGGGTCTGACAGCGCCTCAACCCGTTGTTTGAGCCGTGACAGGGGCGAGCGCAGGTCATGCGCGATGGAATTCGACGTGGTGCGCAAATTGCTGACCAGTTCCTCGATCCGGTCCAGCATGGTGTTGAGCGTACCGGCCACCTGATCGAACTCATCGCCGGTCCCACGCAGAGGCATTCGGCGCGACAGATCACCCGAGACGATGTTCTCGGCGGTGCTGGCGATATCGGACAAGCGGGAAAAGACCAAGCGCGTGAACAGCCAGCCGGTCAGCACGCTCAGCGCCAGCGCAATCGCCAAAGCGATGCCAACCGAACGCAACAGCACCCGGTCAAATTGCTGCCTTGCCAACGCGTCGCGTCCGACCAACAGCCGTTCACCGCCGGGCAGGCGGACTGAGGCGGCCGAGATGGGCACCAGTTGGTCATTGTCAGCGCGGCGCAGTTCAAGATCGACCCAGCCGCTGCCCGCTGTGATCCCTTCGGGCCATTGTTTGAGGTTGCCCGCCAGTTTGGCACCGAACCGATCCGTCAGCAGATACAAGGCATCCCGTTCCGACGCGGTGGGAATGCGCCGCTCAATCGCAGTCAGCAGCCCGATCAGGCCGCGGCGCTCATACTCGTCCGCCAGCCCCGTCAGTTCCGCCGACACGACCGAGCGGGTCTCGCCCTCGATACTGCGGTTGGCGGTGACATAGACCAATGCCAGCACGGTGGCCGTCAGCAAGGTGCTGAGAATCATGCTGGCGAGGACGAGGCGCGTTCGTGAATTGTTGAAGGAAAGCCGTAGGTTATCCATCAGAAATCATGTAGCCCGCGCCCCGGACGGTTTCGATCAGCGGTGCCTCACCGCCTTCGTCCAACTGACGCCGCAGCTTTGAGATATGGACGTCGACCACATTGGTATTCGGGTCGAAGTGGTAATCCCAAACGCCTTCCAGGAGCATGGTGCGTGACACCACTCGGTTCTTTCGGCGCAGGAAGAATTCGAGGATCTGGAACTCGCGCGGGGTTAGCGTGATCTCGCGCCCGTTGCGGGTGACCTTGCGGGTCAAAAGGTCCATCTCGAGGTCACGGCAGGTCAGGGTGGGGCTTTCCTCGGCCTCCTGCGGGCGGCGCAACAGGGCCTCGATCCGGGCGTGCAACTCCTGAAATGAAAACGGTTTGACCAGATAGTCATCGGCCCCGGCACGCAGCCCTTTGACGCGTTCATCCACCGCGCTCATCGCGGTCAGCATCAGAACTGGCGTTTTCACACCCGCCGCGCGCATCGATTTGATCAGGGACAGCCCGTCCAGCCCCGGCAACATTCGGTCCAGAACCACAGCGTCAAATCCGCCGTCGGTGGCATGGTACAGACCCTCGCGGCCGTCCTCGGCCGCCTCGACAACATAACCTTCCTCGCCAAATCCCTTGGCGATGAACTCCCGGGTGTCTTCATCATCTTCGACGATCAGCAGGCGGCGGCTCATGATGCGAGTTCCTTTCTCTCGGGAGTTAAACACAAATCTCAGGCAAAGCACATGGTTTTGCTAAGTAATCTGCCGGGTGCGGAGATGCGCACCCGGCAGTCCCGGCGGTTTGCGGACAATTCAAACCCGCCAGGGAGGCGCCCGCCAGATTTCCCCATCACGTGGCGCGCGCTGGTGTCAGATCAGGCGATTTCCACCGCCACGAAGATCTGGTTTCCGCCGCGATTGATCAGCACAAGCGCGGGATCGGTCTTTTCGCTGTCCAGTGCGGCTTTCAACGCGTCCGGAGTTGCAGTTTCCTGACTTCCCAGCTTCACGATCACATCGCCGCGCTGCAGACCAGCCTTGGCCGCCGGGCTGTCGGGCTTGAGGTCGGTGACGATCACGCCGTCGATATTTTCGCTCACACCCATCTCGGCACGGTTCGTGTCGGTCAGCGGGGCCACGGTGACGCCCAATGCGGTGCCCGAGACAGTTTCGTCCACCGATTTGTCGAACTCGGCCGAGGCGCTTTGATGCTGACCGATGGTCAGATCGATCTGCTGTTCCGTGCCATCGCGCAGAACGGTCAGAACGCTGTCAGTGCCCACCTTGGTGGTGCCGACAAGGATCGGCAGGTCGCTACTGGAGTCGACGGCCTCGTCATTGAAGGTCAGGATGACATCACCCTGCTTCAACACGCCGTCCGCCGGGCTGCCATCAACTACGTCTGCGACAAGCGCGCCGTGCGAGGCATCGATGCCCATGGCTGCGGCGATCTCGGGACTGACATTCTGGATCGATACACCCAGCCAACCGCGGCTGACCTGACCGTCATCGCGCAGGTCGGCGGCGATGTGTTCCACGATGTTCGAAGTCACTGCAAAGCCCAGGCCTACGGACCCACCGGTGGGTGAGTAGATGGCCGAGTTCACGCCAACCACTTCGCCTTCCATATTGAACAGCGGACCGCCCGAGTTGCCTTTATTGATGGCCGCATCGGTCTGAATGAATTCCGCGTAAGGCCCAGCCGAGATATTGCGGCCCTTGGCCGACACGATCCCGGTGGTGACCGTCGAATGCAGCCCGAACGGGTTGCCGATGGCCACAACGTCCTCGCCCACACGGATAACGTCGCTGTCGCCCAGTTGCACGGCCTGCAGCGCCTCTTCCGCGTCGATCTTCAGAACGGCGATATCGGTCAGCGGGTCAGTGCCGATGACTTCGGCTTCATAGGAGCGGTCATCGGACATGCGCACCGTCACGGACTTGGCATTGTCGACGACATGGTGATTGGTGACGATGTACCCGGCCTCATCCAGGACAAATCCAGAGCCTAACCCCTGCGCCGGCCCGCGCTGCGGAGAGTTGAATCCTTCGGGTGCGCCAAAGCGTTTGAAGAATTCCCCAAATGGATGCTGGTCAAAGTCAAACTCTTGCCCCTGCGCCGGAACGGGCGTTGCGCCTTGTTCCGCGATGATGGTGACAACCGAAGGCGAAACGTTTTCGACCAGATCGGCCAGCGCTTCGTCGGCCATCGAGGGTAGGGCGGTGGTTGTCAGCAATGCGGCGCTCAGCGCGCTGGCGCCAATCCAACTGGCTGTCCCGGGCAAAAGAAGAGAGGATTTGCGGATGCTCATTTTTGTCTCCTGTTTACATCACGCGGTTGCGACCGCGCGTTGGAACAGGAGATGCGCGTTCAGTCTGTGTGTTTCCTGAGCGAAATGTTAAGAAATCTTAATTTTGCCACAAACGGACGGTTCTATGCCGCCAGACCAAAGGCAGGAATCGGAGGATTTGTGCGAATCAACGAGCACGAATCGGTGGATTGTTGCCGGTTTGGGCTCTTGGATGCGAAAAGAGTTGAATTGAATCAATTTTGTTAACAAAGCAGCGGCAAATTATTTTCGATATTTGACCCTCCCCTCTGGGTTGTGACAATGTCTAATCTTGGACCAGATTTTTGAAAACATTTTATAGCAAATGCGTCATATTTCCCAATAGGTTTGCGCTTAATCGGAAATGATGTGACGTCAGTCAAAACACATACTCACCTTTAAGTTGATCTTTACCCGGGGAATGTTGCGCAAAAACCATCCTCAGGGATGCAAAAATAACCGTTCTCTCCAATTTTACGTTGTTTGATCGCATCGGATCGGTGACGATGAAGGTGCCCAAGCGAGGGGGAGCCAGTGGCACTAGGGGGTGCCTCAGGCTTGTCACAGTCACTGGAAACGCTGAGCGGCATGTTAACGAGGGGGTCTTGTTTAGGTTCGGCGGCGGAATAGCCAGGATGTCATTAGGCATTGTTGGCCGCGTTTCCGGGATTGATGAAAAGTGGTAGTCCTGTTTTGGGTACCGGCCCGGTCGACATCGACCGGGCCGTGTTACTTTCAGGTGCTGCGTTTTGCGCGCCACTCTGCCCAATCTTCTGGTGTGTCCAGATCCAGCAGGGCGTTTTGACCGGGTAGGGTGTGCAGATGCACTTTGTCGGCATTGGCGCGGATGACGGACTTTGCGCCTTCGTCGCCCGTCAGACGATTGAGATCAGCAAACAGGCTGCGATCGAACACGACCGGGTGGCCCGGTTTGCCGCTAGTTGCCGCGCCACGCCAGATCAGTTTACCCGGGTGGGATTGAACCGAACCGAGAACGGCTGTCAGATCCTCGGTTGTGATGTCGGGCAAGTCCGCCAGCAAAACCATCGCAGCGCGCGCATCGGCTGATACATGCGCGAGGGCTCCACGCAGGCTGGCGTTCATGCCTTCGTGGGAATCCCGGATGTCGATCCGGCGTAGGTCCAACCCGTCCAACACGTCATGCCGCGGATGCGGCGCTGGAGGCAAAGCGACGATCACCGGTGCCGCGCGACAGGCAACCGTTGCCACGCGGCGCAACAAAGGCTGGCCGTCCACGTTCTGTAGCAGTTTGTCCTTGCCGCCCATGCGGCTGGATTGACCTGCGGCCAGCAAGAGGATGGGTATATCCGTCATGCCGCCACCATGCCGCTGTATCCTAGCGGTGTCATCCCCGCATACGCGCCCTGTCCGCATCGAACAGAGGTTCAGAGATCACCTTGGCTTTACGCAATTGGCCGAGGATTTCGATTTCAACCTCCAAACCGTCCGTTGCCCGATCTGTAGGCAGGAACCCGAGCGCAATCGATTTTTCGGCATGGTGCGAATACCCGCCCGATGTGCAGAATCCCACAACTTTGCCGCCCAGCCAGATCGGCTCATACGCGTTCACATCGGCGTCGTCCGCTTCGACTTCGAAAGCCACCAGTTTGCGTGCCGTTGGTTGGGTCCGTTCCTGTTCGGCAGCGGCCCGGCCGATGAAATCGGCGGTTTTAGAATACGCAATAAACCGATCCAGCCCCGTTTCGGAGGCGGTGTAATCGGGCGAGAATTCCCGCATCCACGAGCCAAAAAACTTGTCCAGACGCAGGCTCATCATCGCACGCATGCCAAAGGGCACCATGCCGTGCGGTTGCCCGGCTTGCCACAGCGTCCACCAGAGCTGCCTTTGCGCCATAGGATCGCAGTAAATCTCATATCCCAGGTCGCCGGTATAGCTGACGCGCTGCACGATACAGTCGGTCATGCCAACCGTCATACGCCGCACGTCAAGGAAACGCAGGTCCGAGGTATCGTCGCGGGTAGATGCGGCCAGCACGTCAGTAGCCTGTGGTCCGGCGATCTGAAATCCGTTCAGGCGATCACTGGCGTTTTCGATGGTCACACCGTCTTGTTGATGTTGCAGGAACCAGCGCATGTGAAAGTCTTGTGCGCCGTATGAGGCGGTCAGTCGGAACTCGGTCTCACTCAGGCAGGAGACGGTGAAATCTCCGATCAACCTACCCTTGGGGGATAGCATAGGTGTCAAAGACACTCGCCCGGGCTGCGGGACGCGCCCGGCCATGAGCCTATCGAGCCAGGCGCGGGCTGCGAGGCCGGTGATGCGGTACTTGCCGAAATTGTGGACCTCGTTGATTCCGACGCCATTGCGCACCGCGCGCACCTCGCGGCCCGTTGCGTCGAACGCATCCGATCGGCGGAATGACGGTGTCTCGTATCCGGGTTCGCCGTCCTGCGCGAAGTAGTTCGGCACCTCAAGCCCATATTGCTGACCCCAGACCGCGCCCAGATCGCTGAAGATGTCGTACATCGGGGTTGTGCGGTTGGGACGCGCGGCAGGTAGCTCTTCGTTGGGGTAGGCGACGCTGAAACGTTTCTGATAGTTCTCGATCACCTTTGGACGGGTGTAGCCCGGGCTTATCCAGTCGCCGAACCGGGCCACATCCATGGCAAAGACGTCGCGTTCGGGTTCGCCCTCGATCATCCACTGCGCTAGTGTCAGGCCAACACCGCCACCCTGGCTGAACCCGGCCATCACACCGCAGGCCGACCAGTAGTTGCGCATCCCCGGCACCGGCCCGACCAAGGGGTTCCCGTCCGGCGCAAAAGTAAACGGCCCGTGGATCACCGATTTCACGCCAGCTTCAGCCAGAACGGGGAAGCGTTTATAGGCGAATTCGATACTGTCCGTGATCTTATCGTAATCGTCGGGCAGCAGCTCGTGACCAAACTCCCACGGGGTTCCGTCAACCGCCCACGGTTTGCAGGGCTGTTCATAGAACCCGATGCACAGTCCGCGCCCTTCCTGCCGCAGATAGCTTTCCCCGGCAGGGTCCATCACATGCGGGTGCTCGCCCCCCGCATCGATGATCGCTTCGATCTGAGGGATCGAGTCCGTCACTAGATACTGATGTTCCATCGGGTGCAATGGGAAGTAAACGCCTGCCATTGCGCCCACCTCACGCGCCCAAAGGCCGCCCGCGTTGACCACATGTTCCGCGTGAATGGTGCCCTTGTCGGTGACCACGTCCCAGGTGCCATCGGGGCGTTGGTTGGTTTCGCGCACCATGCAATGCGTTTCGATCGTTGCACCGCCCATCCGGGCCGCTTTGGCATAAGCATGGGTGGTGCCCGACGGATCAAGATGCCCGTCCAGCGGATCGTATAGCGCGCCGATGATCCCGTCGGTATTGGTGATCGGAGCGATCTTCCTGATATCCTCAGGCCCGACAATCTCAGTCTCAAGCCCCATGAACCGGTGCTTGGCGCGCTCGGCCAGCAACATGTCGAACCGGTCCTGATTGTCGGCCAGGGTCACGCCGCCCACGTGATGCAGGCCGCAGGACATGCCGGTGATCTCTTCCAGTTCTTTATAAAGGCGGATCGTATAACCCTGCAGCGCGGCCATGTTGGTGTCGCCGTTCAGAGTGTGGAACCCTCCGGCAGCGTGCCACGTTGACCCGCTGGTCAGTTCCGACCGCTCCAGCAGCATGACATCCGACCAACCCAGCTTGGTCAGGTGGTAGAGCACCGAACACCCGACAACACCGCCCCCGATGACGGCTACCTGAGTTGTGGTCTTCATTTGTCGGCCTCCCATTCATTTTGGTCAAAGACTGCAAGCGTAAGGCAAGGCTGACTGCTTCGTTCGCGACACTACCTGTCGCTGACCGAAGGTCACAGGGGGCGAATTTTCAATTCGGTGATCCGATTGCCCTCTCGCGCGGTGACTTCGAAACGGAATCCGTGGAACGAGAACACCTGTCCGGTCACCGGGATCATCTGGGCCTCGTGAATGACGAGGCCTGCGATCGTGTTAGCCTCGTCATCGGGCAGCGACCAGTCCATCGCCCGGTTGGCATCTCGGATAGTCATCGCGCCTTCGACCAGAAACTGCCCGTCCTCGGTGCGGGTGACGGGGACGTCTTCTTCGATATCAAACTCGTCGGCGATTTCACCAACGATCTCTTCGAGGATGTCCTCCAGCGTGATCAGGCCGCGCAGTGAGCCATATTCGTCCACCACAAGCGCAAAGTGACTGTGCATCCGAAGAAACTCCCGCATCTGGTCGTCTAGCGTAGTGGTTTCGGGCACAAAGTAAGGGTTGTTCGCCACCTTAGAGATGTCGAAGGATTTCAGTCGATCGTTGTCTTCCTCGCTTGCACCTGCATGTGCATACATGGCGCGGAACAGGTCCTTTGCGTGCACCACGCCGACGATATTTTCCGGCTCATCCCGGAACACGGGCAGGCGAGTGTGCGGGCTTTTCAGACATTGCTGCAAAATGGCCTCGGGCGCGTCGTCGGCATCGATCATTTCGATGTTCGAGCGGTGCAGCATGATCTCTTCAACCGTGCGATCGCCCAGATCAAGCGCGCCCAGAATACGGTCGCGGTCTTCCTTTTCGACCACGCCTTCCGAGTGCCCCAGATGCAGCGCACCGGCGATTTCCTCGCGCACGGCAAGGATGTTGCTGTCGGGGTCGATCTGCACGCCGAACAGGCGCAGAACGCCGCGCACCAACAGGCGCACCGCAGCGACCATAGGCGAGAAAACAGTCACCACAACGCTGATGATCGGCGCGACAGCGGCGGCCGCTTTTTCTGCGTTGGTGATGGCATAGGTCTTGGGCAGGACCTCGGCAAAGATCAGAACCAGAAGGGTCATTACCAGTGTCGCCAACGCCACGCCGCTTTCACCGAACAAACGTGTAAACAGCGCCGTCGCCAACGAGGCCGCGAGGATGTTCACCAGGTTGTTGCCCAGCAGGACCGAGCCGATCAGCCGTTCGTTGTCATCGGTGATATCCAGCGCCTTTTGCGCCCCGCGCGAGCCCTTGTCGGCCTGCGCCCGCAACTTACCGCGCGACGAGGCGGTCAATGCCGTTTCGGAACCCGAGAAAAAGCCTGAAAGGACAAGCAAAAGCAGAATGGCGCCAGTGGTAAACCAGAATGCGCCGTCGATCAGAGAAGAAGAGGGTTCCATCGGTCCTTGGTTGTTGGTGTTGCTGCATTCGTTATGGGGTCGCGGCCCCTGCGGATCAAGGGGTTAGCCCTTGTCTTCGGGGTCTTTGGCCAACGGGTGATGCTCCAGCACCAGTTCGGCCAGACGTTCATCCAGAACGTGCGTATAGATTTCAGTGGTCGCCACGTCGGCATGGCCCAGCAGCGTTTGGATTGACCGCAGGTCGGCCCCGTTGGCCAGAAGATGGGTGGCGAAGGCATGGCGCAGCGTATGCGGCGTGACCTTTTCAGGCGAAACCCCGCCCTGAACCGCCAGCTCCTTGACCAGCAGAAAAAACATGTGGCGCGTCAGGTGCCCGGATTTTCCGCGCGAAGGGAACAGAAATTTTGATCGTTGGCCTCCATCCGCGACCAGTTGATCCTCGGTTTCATCCCGAACCATAAGCCACGCAGCCAGAGCTTCGCGGGCAGGGGGGGAGAGCGGCACCATCCGTTCCTTGCCGCCTTTGCCCAGAACCAGCAGCATCCGTGGATCGCCCCGCGCGGATGAGACCGGCAGCGAAACCAACTCGGTCACCCGCATTCCGGTGGCGTAAAGCACTTCCATCAGACAGGTGTTACGCACCCGGTCGCCTTTGGTGCGCCCGGTCTCGCGGGCGGCCTGCAGCAGCCGGTCGACCTCTGGCACGTCCAGCGTTTTGGGCAGGCGTTTTTGTCGTCCGGGACCTTTGATCTGAATTGCGGGGTTGGTTTCGCGCCAGCCTTCCTCGAAGGCGAAACGATAGATCTGCTTGATCGCCGACAGCCGCCGCGCGCGGGTGGATTTTGCCAGCCCCAGTGCATCACAGTCGATCAGATAGGCCTCAATCCGATCCCGCTCGGCTTCGGCGAAACCGGTTTTTCGGCGCTCCAGCCAGGCCGCAAAATCTTTAAGATCGCGACCATAGGCGAGCAGAGTATTGTTGGCCGCCCCCATCTCGGCGGCTTGCGCTTGTAGGAATGTGGATATCCACAGATCCGAGGTTGCCGGGGCCACCATAGTCAGGTGTCCTGCAGGATAAGAAGGTTCAGAGCGGCACGACGGGCGGTGTCCTCAAGTCCCACACGGCGCAGGGTTGCCACGGCGGCGGTCAGATCGACAAGGTTGCCGCGCGCGCCATGGGCGAACAATTCCATCGTTTCCAGAATGGCCTCGCCCAGCTGACCGTTGGCCAGCATCGCATCAATGTCTGACGGAACTGGCGCGGCCCAGGCAAAGCCTTCGGCTACTGCATCGGCGATTGGTGATGGTGACTTAGCCCGCCCCGGGTCGCCCTGCGCCAGTGCGGTCAGGAACTGCGTCTTCACCGACTGATCCGGTGGCGACAGCGCGGCGGTTTCATAAAGCTCGGACAACAACAGAATCCGCCACCGCAGGTTTTCGGCGGCCACATCGGGCAGGTTCATTTGCGACAAACGGCCTGCGAACAGTTCGGCAAAAGGAACTTCCAGCCCAACGCTGCGCATCTGTTCCCAGACTTTGGGCAGCGCCTTGGCAACCGCGCCCGGTTTGCCAGTTTCCAGCGCGTTTTCGAACTTTTGCACTGCCGCGACCCGATCCCAGACCGCGCCGGATGCGGCAGGGGATCGCTCAGTATACAAGCCGAGCAATTGGTTGGGTGTCAGCGCCCCGATCCGCGTAAGCCGCTCGGCGGCCTCGATCTGTGCCTTCCAACCGGCCACATCGCGCAAATCGGCATTTGCAAAGGCGCGCGGCAACGGGGACGAGGGCAAACGCTCACCAATGGCTTCGAACAGTCGAAAACTCAGCGGGTCTGGGTCGTCAGGCTGCGGTAGATACTCGGCATCTTCGTAGAGTTCGGGGCTGAGGAACCGGTCCAGCACGTCCAGGTCTTCGGGCGGTAAAATTTGCAGCGCATGAGCGGCCTCAAGCGTCAGCGCGGCCGAACTCCAGTCGCCCCGGCGGGCCTTGCAGAAGATTTGCGCCGCATAGTCCTGGGACAGATGCGGCTGTGCGATCAGCGCAGTGCAGCTGCGATCCTCATCACCGGTCAGTAGCGTTGCATCGAACCAGCGTTGAAATCGCTCGCGGCTGTCGGTGGGGCCGGCCAGTTGCACCAGCGATTGCACCGGATCAGCAGCACCCAGTTGCATCAGCCGGTCGAGTCTTGCCAGCACCAAAGGTTCCTGCGCGTTCGGGCCCGCAGGTGCGCGGGCCTCGGTCAAAAGCAGGGTAAACAGAAGGCGCTGCATCGCCGGGTTATATTTGACGGGCACACGGGCGATCAGCTGCGCCAGGCGGGCGGGATCGCTGTTTTGCCACAGGTCCACGGGCAGCCCGGTCACGGAGGACGACACCAGCCCAAGCGGCGGCGACAGCGCCTCAAGCGGCGTGACCTCCACGTCCGGCTGAACGCCGGTCTCCGTCACAGGTGGTTCCAGCAACACGGTCCCCGGCAGGTTTTCCGGCGGGTCGCTCAGCCAATCTATGACAGAAAGAGGTTCCTGCTGCGCCTGCGCCGATCCGGCCAAAAACAACGCAACCAGTGCGGCCTTATTCGACATTCAGGATTACCGGCTCTCGTATCTCGTCTTGCGGTGCCGAAAAGTCGGCGCCGAAGAACGGGCCGAGATAGGCGTATGCCACCAGCCCGATGAAACCCAGGCAAATCAGATATAACAGGAACTTGATCAGACGGCCCATTGCTCAACGCTGCCCCAATTTTCTCTTTTGTCATAGTTATAGCTAGCATTTTTCCTAAGATCACGTCATTCACGGTGAAATGAGCGAAATTAAGCATAACTCTTCGGGCGTGGACCCGGATACAGGCTTTGAACTGCACAAAACAGTGGTTCTTGTCGGCATGATGGGGGCAGGAAAGACGGCTGTGGGCCGTGCGTTGGCCGCGCGGCTGGGCGTTCCCTTCCTCGACAGTGATGCCGAGATCGAATCGGCGGCCAACATGACCATCCCCGAGATTTTCGCTCGCGACGGAGAGCCGTTTTTCCGCGCCAAGGAAAGCCAGGTTATCGGGCGTCTGCTGGATGAAGAAAAAGGCATCCTGTCCACTGGTGGCGGCGCCTTTCTGGCCGAGCAGAACCGTACGATGATCACCGAGCGTGGTGTGTCCGTCTGGTTGCGGGCCGATCTTGAGGTCCTGTGGAACCGGGTCAAGCATAAGGACACGCGCCCCTTGCTGCGCACCGCTGACCCGTATGCGACCTTGCGCGCCTTGTACGAGGACCGCGTGCCGGTCTATGGGCAGGCCGACCTGATCGCTGAATCGGACGGCGAAACCTCAATCGAGAATATGGTGAACCGGGTGGTGAATGCGTTGGCAACACGCCCTGATGTTTTGGAACGGAAGTAAATGCACCAAACCGTACATGTAGAGCTGGGCGAACGCTCATATGACGTGGAAATTGGCCCAGACCTGCTGGCACAGGCCGGGGCGCGGATTGCGCCATTGCTGCCCCGCCCCAAAGTGGCCGTTGTCACTGATGAGAACGTGGGCGCGCTGCATTTGGATGCCCTGCGGGAAGGGTTGACTGCCGCCGGTATTGAGATGACGTCCCTGGCCTTGCCTGCGGGCGAGGCAACCAAAAGCTGGCCGCATTTTGAACGTACCGTGGAGTGGTTGCTGGCGCAGAAGGTCGAGCGCCGGGATGTGGTTGTTGCCTTGGGTGGCGGTGTCATCGGCGATTTGGTCGGCTTTGCTGCTGCAGTGCTGCGGCGCGGAGTTCGGTTCGTGCAGATCCCAACTTCGCTGCTGGCACAGGTCGACAGTTCGGTGGGTGGCAAGACCGGGATCAACGCGCCGCAGGGCAAGAACCTGATCGGCGCGTTCCATCAGCCGTCGCTGGTGCTGGCCGATACCTCAGTTCTGGACACAATGACCCAGCGCGATTTCCTGTCGGGTTACGGCGAGGTTGTGAAATACGGTTTGCTGGGCGATGCCGCGTTTTTCGAGTGGCTTGAGGGTAACGGAACGGACGTTTCGGGCGGTGACATGGCCGCGCGGGTGCGGGCCGTGACGCGCTCGGTTCAGATGAAGGCGGATATTGTCGCGCGTGATGAAACCGAACAGGGCGACCGCGCGCTTCTGAACCTCGGCCATACGTTCTGTCACGCGCTTGAGGCCGCGACCGGCTATTCCGACCGTCTGCTGCACGGGGAAGGCGTGGCCATCGGCTGTGCGCTGGCGTTCGAGTTGTCATCGCGTCTGGGGCTGTGCTCGCAGGAAGATCCAAGCCGCGTCCGTGCTCATCTGCGGGCAATGGGGATGAAAACCGATCTGGCCGATATTACGGGCGATTTGCCGAGAGCCGAAGCACTGGTAGAGCTGATGGCGCAGGACAAGAAGGTTGTCGACGGCCAATTGCGGTTCATCTTGGCGCGCGGAATCGGTGAGGCCTTTGTCACCTCGGACGTCCCGCGTGATACAGTGATTTCAGTATTGAAAGACGCCTTGGCGACGGTCTGATCACCGGCCGCGGATCACCATCAGTTCGCCGATGTTTTCGCGGGTGATGTAGCCGACCATGTTCCCGGCCTGCGTACAGACCGCAATGGCCGGAGCACCTTTGTGCAGCCCCTCCAGAACCGTCTCGAGCCCGCTGGTCAGTTGCACCTGCGGGATATCCGTCACCATGATCGAGGTCGCCGGGTCCGAGCGCGGAGTTTCTCCGGCCAGCGCCGAGAACAATCCGTTGCGCGTAACGAACCCCAGCAAAGCGCCCGCTGAGTCCAGCACCGGGAACTCATGCTGAGTGGTGTGAATGACGGCCTGCGCTGCGGTGGCCAGCGTGTCGGTCGGGGACAGGGCGTGAAACTCGGTGATCATCGCATCCCGGGCCAGAACCCGCCGCGCGACCGAGCGCATGGCAACATCGTGGCTTTCGGAATTGGCTGCGATGAAGACAAAAACCGCGATCAGAACCAGTATCGGGTTGCCCACGCTCAGCCCCCAGAAACCGAACGCGACAGCGACGATTTGTCCGGCAAGGGCGGCGACTCTGGTGGCCTTGACCCGGTCCATCCTCAGACACAGCAGGGCACGGAACACGCGCCCCCCATCCATAGGAAAGGCCGGTATCATGTTGAACGCCGCCAGCAGCAGGTTCACATAGGCCAGCCGATTCAACAACCCGGGGCCGGTCGAGTCAATCTGCGCCATCGTCTCAAGCGGCATCCCGGCCCCAAGCACGACCAGTACCACCCAGATCACGATGTTCACGGCAGGTCCGGCAAGTGCGACCCAGACCTCTTGCATTGGCTTCTCCGGCATCCGCTCCAGCCGGGCCAGCCCACCGATGGGCAGCAGAGTGATGTCGGGAGTTTTGATCCCATAGCGTCTCGCCATCAGTGCGTGGCCAAACTCATGCGCAACGACGCAGGCAAACAGCGCCAGAACGAAGATCAGGTTTTCGATGGCGGCCGGTAGCCCTCCGCTGGAGTAGGCGGCGAAACCTACCCAGGCCAGCAGCAGGAAGAAGGTGACATGGACCCTCAGTTCCGACCCTAGTATCCGGCCGAGTGAGAAGGACCATGTCATGATATCTCTCCGTTTGTCTTAGAACGGGATCTCGTCGTCGTCGATACCGCCGGATGCCGGAGCGGGGGCGCTGGATTGACCACCATAAGGGTCGCCATAGCCGCCACCGGCCTGACCGCCGCCGTAGCTGCCCGACTGGCCGCCAAAACCGCCGCCGCCACCTTCACCGCGGGCGTCCAGCATCACCAAAGTCGAACCGAACCCCTGCAAGACCACCTCGGTCGAGTACCGATCCTGACCCGATTGATCCTGCCATTTGCGGGTCTGCAACTGGCCTTCAAGATAAACTTTGGACCCTTTGCGCAAGTATTGCTCGGCCACGCGGACAAGTCCTTCGTTGAAGATCGCGACCGAGTGCCATTCGGTGCGCTCACGACGCTCACCGGTGTTGCGGTCTTTCCAGGTCTCGGACGTGGCGATGCGCAGGTTGCAAACCTTGCCGCCGTTCTGGAATGTCCGGACCTCGGGATCGCGGCCAAGATTTCCGACCAGAATGACCTTGTTGACTGAACCCGCCATGTATTTCCCCGTTCTGAATTGACGTTTGCGCGCCCGAATCTGGCGCAGAGTTTCCCAGCGACCCTATACGGCCTGCGTCGTGGTTGAAACACGGTTCATGTATGTAACACTCAGCAAGAATATACCAAGGCTCGGTTTACCAAGCTTTCATTATTAACTGAAATATCTATACTCCACAGAGTTCCTGAACGAGCGAGACTGGCGTTAATGCGATTTCTGGTTAGTTGTTTTTTGATTGCGTGCTTTGCTCTGGTCTCGGTCCCGGTGACCGCGCAGACGTTGTCGACGAAAAGCCGGAAGGACATTTTCCTAAAACAATCTAAGGTCTTGGATTCGCGTGCTGCAACCCAGTATCGCGACTCAGAGCGGTTGAAACCGAAGAGAGCAAAGTCCAGTGCCAGTTTCAACAAACGCTACACGGGTAAGTACCGGGGGCAGTATATGACCCTGGCCCGGCAGGCCGCGCGCAAACACAATGTCCCGGAAGAGCTGTTCTTGCGTTTGGTGCAGCAGGAAAGCGGATGGAATCCACACGCGAAATCCCACAAAGGCGCCTTGGGGCTGGCGCAATTGATGCCTGGCACTGCGCAGCTTTTGGGGGTGAACCCGCATGACCCGAAGCAGAACCTGGAGGGCGGGGCGCGGTATCTGTCTTGGCAGTACCGTAAATTCAAATCCTGGCGTCTGGCGTTGGCGGCTTATAACGCAGGACCAAAAGCCGTTGAAAAACACGGCGGCGTTCCCCCTTACAAAGAAACCCAAAACTACGTGAAAGTAATCTGGGGCGGCTAAACGATCTTTTCGATCATGTTGCACCGACTTCACTGCGCTTGCGGCGCTTCGCCGTAATCACATGGGCAGCTAAGCCGTAAGGATGGCAGCTTGGCAATTTATGAACTGTGTGATCATTCCAGCCGACGGTCTGGCGACGTGGGATCCCATAAACAGGCTGTTGACTCAATGCGCATTGGCCCGCGCCTTGTGCCCGTTCGCAAAACTCTGCACGTAGGTCAGGCTGGCACCGGCAAACAAGCCGAAATAGGTTATTCAAGCTCTACTCCGACGGCTATCGCGGCCAGCCCCGAGATCTGTGACAAGACCAGAAATGAGCATTAACCAAGCCCTCCGGACAGGGTTAGCCCGCACAGAGGCGCAACACAACGCAGCAAGATCAGCACCGTCAGAACGTTAACAATCTCGGTCGTGGTATCGATCGAAAAGGAAAGGCCAGACGCAAGTCCGGGCAGGTCGGCCTCGCGCACTTAAAAACAGGGGCGGGGCGCTACTGCACAGAACATGCGCCGCCGAAAAGAACAAGCAAGCCGTCACCACCAGCCAAAATATCCGGTCGACAACGGAACCGGGCTGTTGTGGTTTCGTTGCCACCTCAGTCCGCGCCCCATTGCCCAGTGGCAAAAAAGCCAGCGCCGGACCTGTCATACACCCCAGCGAGGTCATCGTCCTTAGCCGCGCGTTGAGTGATGGTATATCGAACCCGTAGCGTCCGGCACTGATGCGGCCAAAGCCGTACATCATCGATAACGAACGGTTGCTAAGGGTGAACGCCAGCACCACCGACCGAGATTTGCATTCGGTAAGACGGCCGGATCGGAACCAACAGCAACGCGACCACATACCCTGCGACGGATGCATGGATCAGCGGCGCAAATCACTGACCGCTGCCCAGCCGTGCGGCAAAGCTGAGGTCGAGCGTGACTGTCGGCAAGATGGCCAAGGCGCTGCAATTACTGGTTTTCCAGGGCGGGCGACCCAACTCCTGCACGATGTAGAACGGAACGAACGGGGGCCGACGTGTTGGTGCAGAACGTGTCGGGCAGGAGCAGGCCCAATACAGCTCGCGCGACCGTCGGTGACGAGCGGCATAAAATGCTCGCTGTAAAATTGTAACCGCCGATTACAAACCGACAGCTCCGCTCGCTATTTGAGCTACGGAAAAGAAGTATGACAAGGGCGTCGGTGCATTTCTGGCGCCCCTGAACTGCGGTTGACTGGCTTATTCAGCCGCGATCTTGATCACCGGTTCCATGCGGGCCAGTATTTCTTCGGACAGATGGCATTTGACCTGATGCCCGTCCTCCAGAGTTTTTACCGGCGGCACATCTTTCTCGCACAGACCGCCCGGTACTTCGGATTTCCAGCGGCAGCGCGTCTGGAATGGGCACCCCGGAGGAGGATTCATGGCCGAGGGGATGTCGCCTTCCAGAACGATATGCTCTTTTTCAACCGACGTATCCGCGATGGGAACTGCACTCAGCAGAGCCTCAGTATAGGGGTGGTAGGGTGGCGAGAACACCTGATCGGTGGTACCCAACTCGACCACATGTCCCAGATACATCACCATCACTCGGTCGCTGAGATAGCGCACTATCGACAGGTCGTGGCTGATGAACAGTAGCGTCGTCTTGTGTTCGCGTTGAATCTCCATCAGCAGGTCTGTCACCGCCGCCTGCACGGACACATCCAGAGCTGACACAGGCTCATCCGCAACGACGATCCGGGCATCCCCGGCGAAGGCGCGCGCGATACCGACGCGCTGTTTTTGGCCACCCGATAGCTGACGCGGCATCCTCTCGGCAAAGGCGCGAGGCAGTTTGACTAGGTCCAAGAGTTCCAGCATGCGCTTTTTTCGTTCGGCCTCTGATTTGCCGATACCAAAGATTTCCAACGCGCGGATGATCTGCCGCCCAACGGTCATCGATGGGTTCAGTGTGTCAAACGGGTTCTGGAACACCATCTGAACTTCGCCCACGGTCTTGGCATCCCGCTCTTCGATCGGGACATCTTCAATGTTGCGATTATCCAGCAGGATTTGCCCGTCCGTCGCCGTTTCCAGACCCATTAATACCTTGGCAAAGGTAGATTTACCGCATCCGGATTCGCCCACGATGGCAAGCGTTTCGGATTCGTGAGCCTCAAAACTGAGCGTCTCGTTGGCTTTGACAACCTTCTTCTCACCACCGCCGAACAGGGCGTTGGCAGCGACCTCATAGTACTTTTTGAGGTTGTCCATTTTTAGGACAACGCGGCCAATTTCACCTTTATCCTTCTGTTCGGCCAAGGTGATCGGCGCGTTCCAGTCGATCTCCTGGAACTTCAAACAGCGCGTGTGGTGGCGGTCATTGCCGGGCACAGGCTCCATCAGAATGCTTTGGGCGTCGCAGCGGCCTTCCTCGAAATAATCGCAGCGCGGGCCAAAATTACATCCCGGCGGGCGTTCGTGAGGCAGGGGAAAGTTCCCGGGGATGGCCACCAAAGGCCGCGCGTTCTTGTCTGCCCCCGGCAACGGGATCGAGCGGAACAGCGCCTGCGTATAGGGGTGCTGCATCTCGTCGAATACATCGTGGATCGAGCCGCGCTCGACCGCCTCACCTGAATACATCACACAAAGCCGGTCGCAGGTTTCCAGAACCAGCCCGAGATTGTGTGAAATGAACAGCATCGAGGTGCCGTACTTTTTACCCAGGTCCTTGACCAACTCGACCACGGCAGCCTCAACGGTCACGTCCAGGGCGGTGGTTGGTTCGTCCAGGATCAACAGCGCCGGTTTCGACATCAGCGCCATTGCGATGACGATCCGTTGCTGCTGCCCACCCGACAACTGGTGCGGGAAGGAGTTCAGCATCCGCTCGGGGTCGGGCAGGCGCACGTCAGTTACGACTTCGAGGGCGCGGTTGTAGGCTTCTTCAGTGCTCACGCCCTCGTGGATCATGGGCACTTCCATCAGTTGCTTGCCGATTTTCATCGCCGGGTTCAGCGAGGCCATCGGTTCCTGGTAGATCATCGCAATTTCATTGCCGCGAATGTCGCGAAGTTCTTCGGTTGTCATCTCGGACAGATCGCGCCCCTTGAACTTGATCGAGCCACCAACGATCCGTCCGTTCTTGCCAAGGTCCTGCATGACGCCCAACGCGACGGTGGACTTGCCACAACCGGATTCTCCAACCAATCCCACGGCTTCGCCGGGTTGCACACTGACCGAGAAATCCATCACCGCAGGGATTTCCCGCAGGCGGGTAAAGAAGGAAATCGACAGCTTGTCGATCTCAAGAATTGGCCCGTCATATTCCGCCAGTTTGCTCATCTGTGTTTCTCCTCGCGAGAGTCAGGGATGCCCCATCATCTGGCTAAAAATCTCGGGGAACCGGGGGGCTGCCCCCCCGGCCTCGATAACATCAGTCCTTCAGACTTTCTTCGCGCAGACCGTCGGCCAGCAGGTTCAGCCCAAGAACCAGCGACAAGAGTGCCAGCGCAGGCGGAAGGGCGGGGTGCAGGTAGATCGACAAGAGTTTACGCCCCTCGTTGATCGTCGAGCCCCAGTCCGGGCTTTCCGGGGGCAGGCCCAGCCCGAAGAAGCCCAATGTCCCCAGAAGAATGGTGGTGTAGCCAATCCGCAGGCAGAAATCGACGATCAGCGGACCACGCGCATTGGGCAGGATTTCCCACAGCATGATGTACCACGGACCTTCGCCACGCGTTTGGGCCGCCGCCACGTAGTCCCGCGTTTTGATGTCCAGGGCCAAGCCCCGAACGATACGGAACACGGTGGGCGAGTTCACGAAGACCACCGAAACGAACACCACGAGAATGCCGCCGGGGATATCGAACAGGTCTAGATACGTCGGCAGTCCCCAGATACGATAGCTGTCGGTATTGATGATGTAGCCACCGGTCGTGATCAGCGACAAATACAGCCAAAGCGCGATGCCCAATACTCCGATCAACAGCGGGGTACGGAAGCTCGGTCTTGTATAGAACCGCGAGTTCAACAGAACGCCCAGGAACAGGATTGGGAATACGAACAGAACCGCAGCCATATAGTTCGGCACCCCGGTTGCCACGATCTCCGGCGTGACCAGCAGGTAAAACAGCAGGATCACCGGGAAGGCGAGGATCAGGTTGGCAAGGAACGAAAGGAGCGTGTCAAGACGACCGCCATAGAACCCGGCGGGCAGCCCCAGAGTGATTCCGACCATGAAGGCAAATATGGTCGCCAAGGGTGCGATCTGCACCACGATCCATGCGCCTTTTACCATGCGGCTGAATACATCGCGGGCCAAATTGTCACCGCCCAGCAGGTACCAGGCGTACGCACCTTCTTCTGTGGACGGCAGGGGTGTTCCTGGCACCTTGTTTTTCATGCCCGATACTTGATCCAATGGATCATGGGTGATGATCAGGTCCATGGCACCGAAGATGCCTGTAAAGACCCAGAACATCACAAGGCCAAAGCCGATCATGCCGATGGGGCTGTCGAACAGTTTGCCGTAGAGACCCAGCTTGCGCTTAAAGGCAATCGACATCGCAAACAGGATGATGAGCGACAGCCAGACCGGCAGGAACTGCTGTGAGATCGCGCCGATGATGCCCGCGCTGGTGCCCATGAGGATACCCAGCACGATATAGGCCAGCGCCAATGCTACACAGGCGGCAAAGCTGTATTGCAATGCCTTCTGTGTTAGTCCACGAATGCCCGAACCTGAGCTGATCGTGCCATCGATATTCACGCTGACCGGGGTTTCCGGCAGCACGATGCTGCCTACGATCCAGACGACGATCGACACCAGAAGTGCCACCAACGCGATCATCAGCAACGGGTTCAGGAGGGCGATAGAGCCGGTCCAGGTAAGTGGTTCCATGATCTATCTCTCCTTACGAAATACGAATGCGCGGGTTGAGGTAGACATAGCCGATATCCGAAATCAGCTGCGTCACCAGCACTACAAAGACCGACACGACCGAAATCGCCAGCAGCAACTGAATGTCGTTGTTGCCCGCCGCCTGAACCAGTGCCCAGCCAAAGCCCTTGTAGTTGAACAGGGTCTCGACGATCACGACACCGTTCAGCAACCACGGGAACTGCAGCATGATCACTGTAAACGGTGCGATTAACGCGTTGCGCAGCGCGTGCTTCATCACGATATTCGAGAAGGACACACCTTTGAGGCGTGCAGTCCGGATGTACTGTGCCGTCATCACCTCGGTCATCGACGCTCGGGTCATCCGGGCGATGTAGCCCATCCCGTAAAGCGCAATCGTTAGAACCGGTAAGAAGAAGTTCTCAAAGGTCGGGTTCTCCATCGCCTGCGTCGCTGTGCCCTTGAACCATTTCAGGCCCACCGCGGACGAGGTGAAAATGGCGATAAAAATCACGCCCGACACGTATTCAGGTGTCGCCGTGGTGGTGATCGCAAAGGTCGATAGGGTCCGGTCAGTGGCGGATCCTTCTTTCATACCAGCAAGAACGCCAAGGATCAGCGCTGAAGGGACCATCAGCAACATCACCCAGAACATCAGCCTGCCTGTCAGGCCCAGACGGGTTCCGACAACGGTCGAAACTTCCTCTTTGAAGACAGAGGAATAGCCCCAGTACCCTTGCAGAATGCCGCAGAATTTCGGGGAATCTTCTGCGGATTCACCCGGTAGAATGCATCTGCCCTGAACTGAGCCGTCCTCATTTGTGTGCCGATAGGAGGGCAGAACGCCCAGCCATTCGCCGTATTTGACTGGCGTCGGCTGAAGATATCCGTTTTTTTCCAGAAAGCTCGCAACCTGTTCATCCGACATCCGGAAATTGCCCTGCGTTTTCGCGAGCTTTTCGAGATTGGGATAAAGGTTGGTCAGGAAAAAGACCAAGAATGTCAGGCACAATGCTGTCAAGAGCATGATGCCGACACGCTTTAGAATGAAAAGTCCCATATTGGCCCCTGTTGGTAGGCTAGCGCGAAAGCTAACTGGCTCCACGCATTGCTGTTTTTTGTGTCGCCGCGTTCAGGACGAAAAGGCCGCGCCTTTGAGGCGCGGCCTGATTAGTTTGGGTTTAGCCCACCAAGCCAAATTTATAGAGCTGGGGCAGGTCTGCGATGTGCTTTTCGACACCGACCATGTTGTCGCGGTGATGGCGCATCGCTGTCCGCCAATAGGGCTGGATGACCACGCCTTCGTCGATCATGATCGCTTGCAGCTTGCCCATCACTTCGCGACGTTGGTCCACATCGGAAATGGAGTTTGCTTCGGCCAGCAGTGTATCGAACTCTTCGTTCGAAAAACCGGCCTCGTTCCATGCAACGCCTGATTTGTAGGCCAGGGCAAGGATTTGCGTGCCAAGCGGGCGGTGGTTCCAGTTTGTCGAAGAGTACGGGTACTTTGTCCAGTCATTCCAGAAGGTCGACCCTGGCAGAACCGTGTGCTTGGCCTTGATGCCCGCATCATTAAGTTGGGCCACCACGGCCGCAGTAGTGTTCCGGCGCCAATCGTCATCGATGGACTGAACTTCGTGCTCGAAATCACCCATACCGGCTTCGTCCATCAACGCTTTGGCTGCGGCCGGGTCAAACGGAATACGAGGCACTTCCGAGTTGTATTCAGGATGCATCGGACCAACGTGGCTGTTTTCGGCAACAATACCGTAGCCGGACATGCCAAGTTCCAGACAGACTGCGTTGTCGACAGCCATCGCAAGGGCCTGACGTACGCGCTTGTCGCCATAGATTTTGTTACCATCCGCATCTTCGGCCAGCTGGTTGGGGCGGATGACGATGGTGAAACCCGACGGGATTTCCGAGCGAACAAGGCCGATGCTGTCAAAGATGTCGACGAATTCACCGACCGACTCCCAGTTCATGTCGATTTCTTCGGCCTCATAGGCAGCAAGGAAAGCGGCCGGGTCGGTGCCGTAATCGATAAACTCGATCCTGTCGATATATCCGCCTTTACCGGCTTCATATCCCCACCATTCAAAGTCTTCATTGCGAACCAGAACGCCTTTCACGCCAACTTCGTGGCTTTCAGGCAGCATGAAGCCGGTGCCGACCGGGTTGTCCAACATTGTGTTGGGGTCATGGCTGCTGTGCACGATAGCACCGGGATAGTCAGCCATGCCGGGGATGATTGTGATATCCGGTGCGTTGCACTTCAGTTTGACCGTGTGGCTGTCGACAACCGTAATAGCACCTTCCGCGGCTTGCTGGGTGCTCTCGTCGATCAGCGACGCCATCCGTGACGCCATCGAGTTGCCCTCGACCGAGGAGTCGCACCATCCGGCGATATTGCGCGCAACATCTTCGGCGGTAAAGTCGTCACCATTGTTCCATTTTACGCCCTGACGGACGTTCAGAGTGTACTCGGTGGCGTCGTCGTTGGCTTCCCAGCTTTCCAGAAGCATAGGCTTGAACGAGCCGTCGTTGTTGTACTCAACCAGATACTCGAGCCACCCTGCAGTGAAAGTAGCGATTTGTGTCCAGTCATAAGTCCGCGGATCTTTCAGCGCGCGAACTTCCATCTGATAGCGAATGGTACCGCCTCGTTGCGGCTCCTGCGCCGCAGCAGGTGATTGCAGGCCGATCATACCGTAGGCCGCTGGCACGGCAACGCCCAGCGCGGTGGCGCGCGCCAGAAACTCTCGCCGGTTCAGTTTGCCGTCACGATACTCCTGCGCGTGCATTTCTGCGGCCCAGTGAATCGGGGCTCCGGTGATGGTTTGGTTTTTCATCAATGTCTCTCCCTGATGACATATTTTGTTTTGTATGAAGATTGGAACCGCTCGAACCGGTCAGTTTCCGGCAGCAGGTTCACGGTTTTTTTGAGTTCTGCATGTCCCCATAGGTCCATTCGGCCCCAGAATTTGTATGACGTCAATGTTCGAAATCGTCATTAATGGTACAAAAGCGACATGGCCGGGGATTGTTATAAGGTCCGCAATGCCCGGGTTAGGGTGTAATCGCCATGTATACTGTGGTGAACCGGCGGATTCGACCTTTTCGGAGAATCGCTCAGAAAAATCGATCAGGAAACTGGTGTATCATTTTGAGAAATCTACCCGATTCCAATTCCTCATCCGCGCGCGGAACCAGGTGCGCTGGCGTTTGGCGAACTGACGGGTGGCAATTGTCGCGCGTTCACGGGCGGCGTCCAAGGTCATCTTACCATCCAGATAGGCCATCAGTTCGGGCACACCGATAGCCTTGAAGGCAGGCAGGGACGGATCATAGAGGTCGCGCATCGCCTCGACCTCTTGCAGCGCGCCGGTTTCCAACATCTGATCGAAGCGCCGGGTGATGCGGTCCAGCAGCCATTCCTTGTCCACGTCAAAGACGATTGGAATTGTGTCAGACAGATCTAGAACCGGAGGCGGAGTGTCGGCCTGCCAGTCGTTTAAGCTGCGCCCGGTGGCATGCAGGACTTCCCACGCGCGTTGAACACGGGCGCGGTTTTGAGTGTCGATCCGGTCCAGCGTCCTCGCGTCGACACCAGCGATCAGCGACGGCAGGTCCATTGCGTCAGCGTCAGCTCGAACCTCGGGCGGTGTGGCGGGGATGTCGGCCATTCCTTCGGTCAGGGCCGAGAAATACAGGCCGGTGCCGCCGACGATAATTGGTCGCCGTTCACCGGACAGCAGCGGTGTCACCTCGCGCAGCCAGTGGCCGGTGGAATAGTCCTGATCATAGGCGATGTGACCATACAACAGATGCGACGCGCGGGTTTCTTCTTCGGCTGATGGTCGCGCCGAAACCACCCGCCAGCAATCATAGACCTGGCTGGCATCCGCATTCACGATCACGCCGCCGAAGGTCTCGGCGATCTGCAAGGCCAGTGCCGATTTACCCGAGGCCGTCGGCCCCGCGATCAGCACCGGTTTGTCGTTAGCGATGGCGGGCAGGCGGTCCCAAATTAGCGATCTGTCGTTATTGGCCATCCGGGTGCGCCCCAATCCTCACCATCCGCATTGAACCTGCGGAGTTTTTGCTTCATTTTGCGCCGGAAATTAACCCCGTGCCAGCCCGGAGCGCAACATGAGCCTTTCCCAGACAGTCGAAACCACCGAGAACCCAAAAACAAAGTACAGCCGCGTGATGCTGAAAATTTCTGGCGAGGCGTTGATGGGGGATCAGGGTTTTGGTCTGCACCCGCCCACTGTTCAGCGCATCGCGCAAGAGGTCAAGTCGGTGCACGATCTGGGCGTTGAGATTTGTATGGTGATCGGGGGTGGTAATATCTTCCGCGGTCTCAGCGGCTCGGCACAGGGGATGGAGCGCACAACCGCCGACTATATGGGAATGCTGGCAACTGTCATGAACGCGCTGGGTATGCAGTCGGCATTGGAAGAAATTGGCGTGTTCACCCGCGTCATCTCGGCCATTCGCATGGATGAGGTCTGTGAGCCCTACATCCGCCGACGGGCCGTTCGGCACCTTGAAAAGAAGCGCGTTTGTATCTTTGCCGCGGGGACCGGCAACCCGTATTTCACCACCGATACGGCTGCTACTTTGCGGGCCAACGAGATGGCGTGTGAGGCGATCTTTATGGGTAAGAACGGTGTGGACGGCGTTTATGACAAAGACCCCAAAGAACACGCGGACGCGGTGCGGTATGACACGGTTACCTACGATGACGTGTTGGCCAAGCGGCTGCGCGTCATGGATGCCTCGGCCATCGCGCTGGCGCGGGACAACAACCTGCCGCTGATCGTTTTTGGTCTGGATGAGCCCGGCGGCTTCCGGGGCATTCTGGCGGGTGAGGGCACCTACACCAAAGTTCAGGGCTAGTTCGAACAAATTGAATGTGCAGGCCGGGTTTTCATCCCGGCCTTTTCTGTGCGGGGATGACGATTCTGCAGACTCGCAACAGGCACAATCCGCAGTTCGTTTTTTGCGAGCTTTGTCGTTTTCTAGATATATGTGGTCTTCTCAGCCAACCCTCTTCGGCAAGGGATATTGAATGTCCTGAGCATCGAAGAAGGAAGGAAGAGAGACTATGTCCGATAAAACGGAGACCGACTACGAAGTCGGTCAGGATAACGTCCAGGTCATGGGGCTGGACGTTCATAATCCTGTCTTTGCCGTTTCGGGGCTTACCATCATTGCATTCGTGTTTTTCTCGCTCGTGTTCCGCGAGCAGGCGAGCGAATTCTTTGGGTGGCTTCGTCCGGCACTGACCAGCAAGTTCGACTGGGTGTTCATGATCGCGGCCAACATCTTTGTGGTGTTTTCGCTGCTGCTGATTGTCACGCCTTATGGTTCGATCCGCCTGGGTGGTGATGATGCCAAGCCGGACTACAGCTATGCCGGTTGGTTCTCGATGCTGTTTGCTGCGGGTATGGGTATCGGGTTGGTGTTCTGGGGTGTGGCCGAGCCGATCTCGCACTACGGGTCATCGATTGGTGGCGTCGCCGTCGGTGAAGACGGGTCGCGCACCGACTGGGCGCCGTTGGGGGCAGGGCTGGAAGACCCGGAAGCCTCGAAAAAGCTGGCGATGGCTGCAACCATTTTCCATTGGGGTATGCACCCATGGGCCGTCTATGCCGTCGTGGCGCTGGCGCTGGCCTTTTTCAGCTTTAACCGGGGTCTGCCGCTGACCATGCGTTCGGTGTTCTACCCGCTGTTTGGCGAGGCGACCTGGGGTCCGCTGGGGCACATCATCGACGTTCTGGCCGTGTTTGCCACAATCTTTGGTCTGGCAACATCGCTGGGCTTGGGCGCGACGCAGGCGCTGGCCGGTCTGAACTACCTGTTCGATGTTCCTATTACGGATGGCATGAAGGTGTTGCTTATCGGTTTGATCACCGTGTTTGCTCTGATCTCGGTTGTTGCCGGGCTCGACAAGGGGGTGAAACGCCTGTCCGAAGCCAACATGATCCTGGCCGCAGCTCTGCTGCTGCTGGTGCTGATCGTTGGCCCGACCGTCGCAATTCTGACCGGCTTTTTCGATAGCATGATCGAGTACTTCATTGCGTTGCCCGCTCTGTCTAACTGGGTCGGTCGCGAAGACACCAACTTCATGCAGGGCTGGACCACCTTCTATTGGGCGTGGTGGATTTCCTGGTCGCCGTTCGTTGGCATGTTCATCGCCCGCATTTCGCGCGGTCGGACCGTGCGCGAATTCGTGACATGCGTGATCCTGATCCCGACGATTGTCGGCGCGCTGTGGATGAGCGTTTTCGGTGGCGCGGCGCTGGATCAGGTTATGTCTGGTTCGGGGCAAGCCCTGTCGGACGCGGCGCTTGAGTTGAAGATGTTCAAGATGTTCGAAGCTTTCCCGATGACCGGTCTGTTGTCGTTTGTCGGCATCATCCTGGTTGTCGTGTTCTTTGTCACCAGCTCTGATTCAGGCTCGCTGGTTATCGACACGATCACGGCTGGCGGCAAAACCGATGCCCCCACCGCTCAGCGAGTGTTCTGGTGCATCCTTGAGGGCGCGATTGCTGTAGTACTGTTGCTGGGCGGCGGGCTTGGCGCCTTGCAGGCCGCCGCGATTGCAACCGGCTTTCCGTTCGCGATCGTGCTGGTGCTGATGTGCGTATCGATTTTCATCGGCTTGGCGAACGAAAAACGTCGCCGCTGAGTTAATCAGCTTTTCCAAAAGCCCCGGCCAAGCGTCGGGGCTTTTTTTGATCGGGGCCGGGTTGACCGATGTCGCCGCCCCTGTCTAAGTATCCACGTCCTCCGGGTGGCCTGTCCTGCCTGGGAAGACTGCCCATGCCTGTGGTTTTGACCGGGGCTGTGGTTGGGCTGGAAGACCTGCCGTGATTTCCGAGTTGTCCGAAATCATGCGCGGGCACCTTATCGGAACACGAAGCATGAATGAGGAGAAGCGTGCCATGAGCACTCTGGATATCGATTTCGTTCGGGCTCAGTTCCCGGCTTTTTCCGAGCCCTGCCTGCGAGGGCAGGCGTTCTTTGAAAACGCTGGTGGGTCATACACTTGCAAACCCGTGCTCGACCGCCTGACACGCTATTACACGCAGCGTAAAGTGCAGCCCTATGGCCCCTATGACGCCAGTCGTTTGGCCGGAGAAGAGATGGACGAGGCCCGCGCCCGCATGGCTGCGGTTTTGGGTGTGGATAACGATGAACTGAGCTTTGGCCCCTCGACCACGCAAAACACCTATGTACTTGCGCAGGCGTTTCGGCAGTGGATGCGGCCCGGCGAAGCCATCGTGGTGACCAATCAGGATCACGAGGCCAATTCGGGCCCATGGCGGCGTCTCGCCGAGGACGGGATCGAAATCCGTGAATGGCAGATTGACCCGGAAACCGGTTCGCTGAACCCGCAGGACCTTGAAAACCTATTGGATGAAAAAGTCCGGCTGGTTTGCTTCCCGCATTGCTCAAACGTGATCGGAGAGATCAACCCGGTCACGGACATCACTGCCATTGCCCACGCGGCGGGGGCGTTTGTCTGCGTGGACGGCGTGTCTTACGCGCCGCATGGGTTTCCGAATGTCGGTGACCTGGGGCCGGATATCTATCTGTTCTCGGCCTACAAAACTTATGGCCCGCATCAGGGCTGCATGGTGATCCGGCGATCTCTTGGGGAATTGTTGCCCAATCAGGCGCATTTTTTCAACGGTGATGTGCTGTACAAGCGGTTCACCCCGGCAGGACCCGATCACGCGCAGATCGCGGCCAGCGCGGGTATGGCGGACTATGTCGATCTGCTGTGCGATCACCACAATGGACCCGACGGGGACGCGACCCAACGCGGAGCGTTCGTGCATGACCTGATGCGCGGTCAGGAAGTGGCCTTGCTGCAACCGGTTCTGGACGCGGTCAAGGATCGCAATACTGTTCGACTGATAGGGACATCGGACGCAACACGCCGCGCGCCCACCGTTGCACTGGCCTTGGGCCGGAACGCCGAGACCGTCGCGGCCGATCTCGCAAATCACGGGGTCATGGCGGGTGGCGGTGATTTCTACGCCGTGCGTCCGCTGCAGGCGATGGGAGTGGACGCGAAGCAAGGTGTGCTGCGGGTCAGCTTTACGCACTATACTTCTCAACAGGAAATTGATCAGTTATTGAATGCACTTGACGCTGTTTTGTGATCCGGTTTTCGTTCGGCTTCGTAATACGAAGAAAACAATCGGGCGGATATGGAAAACACTCAATCTCCGATCATCATGTGGTTCCGACGGGACTTGCGCCTGTCGGACCATCCCGCGTTAAGTGCGGCGGTTCGAACTGGGCGTCCTGTCATCCCGGTCTTTATTCTGGATGACCTTGTCGAGGCTTTGGGCGCGGCACCAAAATGGCGTCTTGGACTTGGGCTCGAGGTCTTGGGCCAATCCCTTGCAACGGCTGGCAGTCGCCTGATCCTGCGGCGCGGGGACGCTCTGACTGAATTGCAGACCCTGATCGCGGAAACAGGTGCGACAACTGTTTACTGGTCCCGGACCTATGACCCCGACGCAATTGTACGAGACACCCGTATTAAATCGGTTCTGACCAGGCAGGGCGCCGAGGCTTCGTCCTTTGCCGGCCACTTGTTGTTCGAGCCGTGGACCGTGGCCACCAAGACCGGTCAGCCCTTTCGGGTTTTCACTCCGATGTGGCGGGCCGTTCAGAGGCGGGACGTCGCCGCGCCCGAGGCTGCGCCTGTAGCGATCCCTAGGCCTCGGAATTGGCCGGGATCCGATGATTTGGCCGCATGGGAATTGGGTCGGTCAATGAAGCGCGGGGGCGAAATTGTTGCCTCATACGTGCGGCCTGGCGAAAGCGCGGCTTTTGAGACACTGCATGTATTTTTGGACCGAATCTCTGACTATTCGACGGATCGGGATCGTCTGGATCTGGATGGTACATCAAATCTGTCCGAATACCTGTCTCTGGGTGAGATCGGCCCGCGCAGCGTGTGGCACGCGATCCAGCGTGCCGCAATGAATGGTACGCAAGGTACCGACGCTTATTTGCGCCAACTGGTCTGGCGCGAGTTTGCCTATCACCTGATGTTCCATACGCCGCACTTGCTGACCGGAAACTGGAAACAGGAATGGGACGCTTTCCCGTGGAATACGGATGAAAGCCATCCCGAAGTTGTTGCGTGGAAACAGGGGCGCACCGGCATTCCGGCGGTGGATGCCGGGTTGCGGCAGATGTACGTGACCGGTCGCATGCATAACCGGGCCCGCATGATCGTGGCCAGTTATCTGACCAAGCATTTGATGACACACTGGAAAATCGGCATGGACTGGTTTGCTGAGTGTCTGATCGACTGGGACCCCGCAGCAAATGCGATGGGGTGGCAGTGGGTTGCAGGCTCGGGGCCTGATGCCTCGCCGTTCTTCCGGGTCTTTAACCCGCAGACTCAACAGGAAAAATTCGACCCTGACGGAGCCTATTTGAAACGGTGGATTGCCGAAGGGCAGGCTGCGCCCTCGGCCAGTGCACTGTCGTACTATAAAGCGGTGCCGCGCTCATGGGCGCTTGATCCCGCATCTGACTACCCGGAGCCAATAGTAGATCTTGCCGTTGGCCGGGCGCGGGCTTTGGCGGCCTATGATGGCCGAAAAAACCGGGTAAGGAACTGAAAACTTGCCATAAACACAAAGTCGACCTAGCTTTGAAACAAGGCCGCACAGGGGAGAGCGGATGATCCTAACGACAACAGAAGGGCAGAAAGACCTGCCCAGGTACTTTGGTCAAGTTTTCAAGATGCTGAACCGGATGGAGTCCGGTCGGATGGATATCGCGTTGCCTGACGGCCGGATTTTTCGGTCCGAAGGGTCCAAACCCGGGCCGGTCGCTCGGGTTGATATCCACGACCCGGACGTTTTTGCGCGTCTGATCCGCGAAGGCGAACTGGGTTTTTCCGACGCCTACCTGGAAGGTGATTGGAGCACCCCGGACCTGCGATCCTTCATGGATCTGGTGCATCTGGGCACCGAGACTGTGTATGACGATTTCACCGGTAAGTTTCTGGTGCAGGCGTACGAACGACTGCGTTTCTGGCTGCACCGGAACCATCGTCGACAGGCCAAGAAGAACATCTCTTATCACTACGACTTGGGGAATGACTTCTACGGTTTGTGGCTGGATGAAACGATGACCTATTCCAGCGCGCTGTTCGAGACAGGGCAGGAAAGTCTGGAAAAAGCGCAAACTGCCAAATACGCCAGCCTCGTCAATGAAATGGGTGCCAAGCCCGGCGATCACATCCTTGAGATCGGTTGCGGCTGGGGTGGTTTCGCCGAATATGCCGCGAAAGAACGTGGCCTTCGGGTCACAGGTCTGACGATCAGCCAGGAACAGTTGAATTTTGCGCGACAGCGCATTGAAAAAGCGGGACTTTCCGACCTTGTTGAGCTCAAGTTGCAGGATTACCGCGATGAGCAGGGCCAGTATGACGGGGTCGCCTCGATCGAAATGTTCGAAGCCGTAGGACGAAAATACTGGCCGGTTTACTTCGAAACCGTGCGCGAGCGTCTGAAACCCGGTGCGCATGCGACGTTGCAGATCATCACCGTTGCGGATCACCGGTGGGACATTTACAAGAATGGCGTTGATTTTATTCAGAAATATATCTTTCCGGGTGGAATGCTTCCGACGCCTTCAATCCTGAAAGAGCAGGTCTCGGAGGCGGGGTTGAACGTGGTGAAATCTCGGGAATTTGGCAAAAGCTATGATCTGACGCTGCGCCGTTGGTACGATACGTTCAATGAAAAATGGGACGAAATTGCCGAAATGGGATTTGATGAGCGTTTCCGCCGCATGTGGAATTATTATTTGACCGCTTGTGGCGCAGCCTTTGACACTGGTAACTGCGATGTGACACAGATCACTATAGCAAAACCCAGTTAACAAACGGAAATACCGAATGCCTAGTGCTCCGCGTCTCGTTGCTGCAATTTGCCTGTTGGTGGTGGCCTTTATCGTTTCTGGCATGATCATCGACAACGGCGAAGAGGGTAAGGATTACGGCGCGTTCACGACTGTCAACATGATCATTGGGTTGGTGTGTGGCTGGATGATCATGGGAAGGCGCGTTGGCCGGGGCTGGACCGGAGCGGTCAATAACGGGCTGACGGGCATTGCCGCACTTGTATTCTGGGGTCTTTTTGTACAGGGCTGCAACGAGATGTTCCGGCTGGCCATGCGCCATCGCTATGATGGGCCGTTCGATGCCCTGATCGGTATTTTCAAAAACGGGATCGAATACAGCAAGTTTCTGCTGGCGCCGGAAATTCTGTGGACTTTGCTGATCGGAGCACTTATCGCTGGCCTTGCAACCGAAGAAGCCAGCCGCCGCTGGCGTTAATCCTCCGGAATTCAGCGCGAGTTTCAGTCCAGTGTCCGATTTGTTTTTTTACGGCACACTCAGGCATCAGCCGCTGCTTGAGCTTGTGCTTGGCCGCCCTTTGTCGCAATTGACGGTGTCGCAGGCCAGCCTGCCAGATCACGCTGTTTATGCCGTGGCTGGACAGGCTTTTCCGATGATTGTGCCGCAGAAAGGCAGCGAGGCCGAAGGTCTGCTGGTGCAGGGGTTTACCGAAGAGGACTTGAACAGGCTGGCCTACTACGAAGGCGGGTTTGACTATGATCTCAGCCCGCGAAACGTTCAGCTTGCCGACGGATCATGGGCCGGTACCAGCGTGTTCTTTCCCGAGCCCGGGCTCTGGACCCAGGATGGGCCGTGGTCACTGCAGGGCTGGGTCGATGAATGGTCCGAAGTGACCCTTCTGGCCGCACAGGAAGAGCTTGCTTATTACGGTAGGGTCGATGCGGCAACGATAGCCCGCAATTTCGCGCCTATTCGTACCCGCGCCTGGGCCAGACTGGCCGCGCGTAAGCGTCGGACAGGCGATCCGCGCGACACGGCCAAGGACGTTATCGTGCAAAGCCACAAGCGCGCCTATGTAAACTATTTCGGCATCGAAGAACTTGAGGTTCAGCACCGTCAGCATGACGGGACAATGGGGCCGGTTCTGCACCGAAGCGGACTGATGCAAGGGGCCGCCGTGGTCGTACTGCCCTATGACCCGGTCCGTGATGCTGTTCTGCTGGTCGAGCAATTCCGAGCGCCGGTTTTTCTGATCGACGATCCCGAGCCGTGGATGTGGGAACCGGTTGCCGGCATGATCGACCCTGGAGAGTCCCCGGAACAGGCTGCATACCGTGAAGCGCTGGAAGAGGCGCAGGTCACACTGGACGCGTTGGAATATGCAGGCGGGGCCTATTCCTCTAGCGGGTCGTCGACCGAGTACATCTACCTTTATGTCGGACTGGGTGATCTGACCCGGACCATTGACAATGGCGGGCTGGAATCCGAAGGCGAGGATATTCGCACGCAAATTCTTCCTTACGATACCTTTATGCAGAAGGTAGACAGCAACGAATTCAAGGATTTGCCTCTGCTGTCGCTGGCCAACTGGCTGGCCCGGCATCGCGACCGTTTGCGGGGGTGAGGATCGCCGCTTGTGGTTGTCGCACGGCATCTGTAAATCTTCGTTGATACGTAATGATATGAGGGCGCCATGCGCATTGCACGAGACCTTGCCGACGCGGTCGGGAAAACACCGTTGATCCGGCTGAAGCGCATCAGTGAAGAGACCGGGTGCGAAATACTCGGCAAGGCCGAGTTCATGAACCCGGGTCAGTCGGTCAAGGATCGCGCGGCGCTTTACATCATCCGTGACGCTGTCGCGCGTGGTGAGCTAAAACCTGGCGGAACCATCGTCGAAGGCACAGCGGGTAACACCGGCATCGGTCTGGCGCTGGTCGGCGCGTCGATGGGGTTCAAGACGGTGATCGTGATCCCAGAGACCCAGTCGGAAGAAAAGAAAGACATGCTGCGCCTGGCGGGTGCGCAACTGGTGCAGGTTCCGGCCGCTCCGTACCGCAACCCGAATAACTTTGTGCATTACTCGCGCCGTCTGGCCGAGGAACTGGCGCAGACCGAACCCAATGGCGCGATCTGGGCAAACCAGTTCGACAACGTCGCCAACCGTCAGGCCCATGTCGAAACCACCGGCCCGGAGATTTGGGAACAGACTAACGGCAAGGTAGATGGCTTTGTCAGCGCGGTCGGATCGGGCGGTACGCTGGCCGGTGTGGCCGATGCGCTGCAGCCCAAAGGCGTGAAGATCGCTTTGGTCGATCCGATGGGAGCGGGGCTCTATTCCTACTACACCACCGGTGAGATCGCGATGGAGGGTAGCTCGATCGCTGAAGGAATCGGGCAGGTGCGGATCACCAAGAACCTCGAAGGGTTCAAGCCCGACTTTGCCTATCAGATGACTGACAACGAGGCGTTGCCTTACATCTTTGATCTGCTGCGCGAAGAAGGTCTGGTCATGGGTGGCTCAACTGCAATCAACATGGCCGGTGCTGTGCGTCTGGCCAAGGATCTGGGGCCGGGTCATACCATCGTGACGATCCTGTGTGATTATGGCACGCGCTATCAGTCCAAACTGTTCAACCCCGAGTTTCTTCGTGAAAAGGAGCTGCCGGTGCCGGGCTGGATGACCGAGGCCCCACGCAGCATCCCCGGCGTATTCGAGGACGTATGATGCTGCGGCAGGTCCGCCTGTTTCTAGCGCTCTTTCTGGTTTGCTTTGCCATGCTGGGCGGCCCCGTGGCCGCCGAGCTGACCGATCAGCAAAGCGAGTACTACCAGAATTGGCTTGCAACGGCGGACCGTGCCGAGACCGAAATCGAAGCCGACAGAACGTCGAACGCGGCGCTTGAAAACCTGCGGTCCGAAATTCACAACTATCGTGAAGACTTTAACCAGGCACGCAGCGCCAATACGGATCGCATCCAGACGCTGGATGCCCAGATCAAGGCGCTTGGACCCGCGCCCGAAGGCGACGCGACCGAACCCGAAGAAATCGCCAAATTGCGGGCCCACCTTGAGGATCAACTGACCAGCCTCCAGGTTCCGCGGATCATCTCGGAAGAGGCCTTCAGCCGCGCCAACGGCCTGATCAGCGAGATCGACCGGTTGTTGCGCGACAGGCAGAAAAAAGAGCTGCTTGAACGCGGACCATCTCCGATCAACCCGGTGTATTGGGGGCCGGCCTGGACCGACATCGTCGAATCCGTACGCGGCCTGATTGGTGAATCGGTACAAAACCTTAAGGCCAATATCGTACAGGACCGTCTGCGGGATCGCGGTCTGGGCATCCTGTTCCTGACCCTCGCCGCGGCTGTCTTGCTGTATTACGGGCGCTACTGGTCCGAGGCCGCGGGTGAATACATGCGCAGCCTTGGCGGGCGCGGTATCGGCGTCTGGTCGTTTCTGGTTTCGCTGCTGCGCATCCTGCTGCCTTGGCTGGGCGTTTGGCTGCTGGTTCAGGCGATCATAATGACCGGTCTTCCGGGGCTGCGCGGCACATTGCTGATCCAGAACGTGCCATATTGGGCCGCCACGATCTTTTACTATGACTGGATCGGTCGTCAGCTGTATCTGGCGCAGGCGGCGCAGGGCTTCAATCGCCTGTCCCGCAAAAATGTCACCGAGCTGCGGGTGTATCTCGATATTCTGGCGATCTTTCTGATCGCCTATGAATTCGGGCTTTTGTTCGATCAGATCGAGAACATTTCGGACGCAACACGGGCAGTCATCAGCTTTCCGGTGGTTTTTGGAACTGCTATGATCCTGCTGCGTATCCGCCGTATCCGGGCCAGCAGGCCGGTGGTGGACGACGCCGAGGCAAGTGAAACGCCGCGCAGTGCCGGTCTTACTCAGATCATCGAATTTCTACGCCGCGCCCTATTTCTGCTGGGGATGGCCAGCCCGATTCTGGCGCTCGTCGGCTATACCAACGCTGCCGAGGCGATTGTCTTCCCGGCGGTGAAATCGCTGGTGCTTTTTGCAGCACTGGCGATCTTCCACCGTTTCCTGACCTCGGTTTATGGTTGGCTGAGCGGGCAGGGTGAGTCCGCGCGGGACTCGCTGTTTTCAGTGTTGGCCGGTTTTGCCATCGCCATCCTGACCCTGCCGGTTCTGGCGCTGTACTGGGGCGCGCGGCAAACCGACCTGCTCGAGGTCTGGTCTCGACTGCTGCTTGGGTTTGACATCGGCGGCGTCACGATTTCGCCCAGCAACTTCTTTACTTTCCTGGTGGTGTTCGCCGTCGGCTATGGCCTGACACGGTTGCTGCAAAGCGGCCTTCGCAACTCGCTGCTGCCGAAAACCAGCATCGATCCGGGCGGGCAGAACGCAATTGCAGCGGGCACCGGTTATGTCGGGATTTTCCTGGCGGCGTTGGTCGCCATCATGGTGGCCGGGTTCGACCTGTCGTCGTTGGCCATCGTTGCCGGTGCGCTGTCGGTTGGAATCGGTTTCGGATTGCAGACCATCGTTTCAAACTTCGTTTCGGGCATTATCTTGTTGGTCGAACGTCCGATCTCGAAAGGGGACTGGATCGATGTTAACGGGATGATGGGCTATGTGCGCGACATCTCGGTGCGCTCTACGCGGATTGAAACGTTTGACCGGACCGACGTGATCGTCCCGAACTCGGACCTGATTAGCGGTGTGGTCACGAACTACACCCGCGGCAACACCATTGGGCGGGTCATTGTGCCGGTGGGAGTGGCCTATGGCACCGACACCCGCGTGGTTGAGAAAATCCTGGGAGAGGTCGCGAATGCACACCCCATGGTACTGGCGCATCCGGCCCCCAGCGTGGTGTTCCAGGGCTTTGGCGCAGATTCACTGGACTTCGAGATTCGCGCCATTCTGCGCGACGTGAACTGGGTGCTGTCGGTGAAATCCGACATGAACCATGAGATCAATCGTCGCTTTGTCGAGGAAGGTATTGAGATCCCGTTCGCACAGCGCGATGTCTGGCTGCGCAACCCCGAGGCATTGCAGGAAAAGCCATCCGTCCCACAGCAGAAACATGAGTCGGACACCGCGAATCCCACGCCAAATCCGCATTCTTCAACACCGGTGGACATGACCGAGGCTGATTTGGGTGACGGGGACGGCGACGAGATTTAACCGCGTGTGTGGCGGATGTGCGGAAGGTTGAATTTTCGCTTTAATCGCCCCTTGCAAATCCCCCAGCGATGGTCCAAATATCGCGCCCACGGAGAGGTGGCCGAGTGGTCGAAGGCGCACGCCTGGAAAGTGTGTAGGCGGGAAACCGTCTCCAGGGTTCGAATCCCTGTCTCTCCGCCATCCCACCCATTTCATTGCGTTAACGTAGCCGACGTCAGACTGATCGTGTGATGCCGCCGTCGACGCGGATGTTTTGGCCAGTGATATACGCGCCTCCGTCCGAGGCAAGAAAAGCCACGGTGGCGGCGATCTCGTCATAGGCCTTGCCGTAGCGCTCCATCGGGATGCGGGCCTTCCATTCCGGGTTTTCAGGCAGACTATCGATGAAACCTGGCAACACGTTGTTCATGCGTACATTGTCGGGGGCATATTTGTCGGCAAACAATTTGGTATAGGCCGCAAGCCCAGCACGCATCACACCCGAGGTTGGGAAGACCGGGTCCGGCTCGAACGCGGCAAAGGTCGAGATGTTGATGATCGCGCCGGAATTCTGCTTGACTATGACAGGTGCGATAATCCGCGTGGCGCGTACTGCGTTGAGGAAATAGACCTCCATCCCCTCGTGCCAGTCTTCGTCGCTGATTTCCAGAACCGGCGCGCGGGGTCCGTGGCCAGCCGAGTTTACCAGCACATCGACGCGGCCCCATTTGTCCAGGACCGCATCCAACAGAAGTTGCATATCTGCGCTTGACCGGTTGGTGCCGGTTACGCCAATGCCACCAAGCTCAGCGGCCAGGGTTTCGCCTTTTCCCGAGGACGACAGGATCGCGACGTTGAACCCTTCGGCCGCCAGTCGGCGTGCGCTTTCCGCCCCCATGCCGCTGCCGCCGCCCATGATGATCTCGACTTTCTTCTCAGACATGTTTTGCCTCCGTTCGATTAATGCAAATGGTCTGAAACCAACATGGTGTGTGGCGCGACGTTTGACCAATCAGTAATTCTGCCTTAATCCTGTAGAAAATCTATTGAATAGGGTGCTCGGGTAATGCGCAAATTACCGCCCTTGAATGCGTTAAAGGCTTTTGAGGCCTCTGGGCGTCATCTGAACTTCAGCCGTGCCGCCGAGGAACTTGGCGTTACGCAGGGTGCTGTTGCTCAACATGTTCGGTCGTTATAGGAACTGTTGAATATCAAACTCTTCGACCGAAAACCCAGAGGCTTGTCCCTGACGGATGAAGGTCGGAAATACCTTGCTCCGATCCGCCGCGCCTTTGACGTGATGGCCGAGGAAACAGCCAATCTGTCGCCGCAGAGCGCCGTTGTTGCAATCAGTTCGACACCATCTTTTGCTACACGCTGGCTGGTACCAAGACTGGGGACGTTTTCGCAGGATCATCCGAACATCCGGCTCCGGCTGGATGCGTCAAACGCGCTGGCAAACTTTCAGACGGATGGGGTCGATATAGCAGTTCGTCAGGGAAAACCGCCGTTTGGGCCGGGGCTGATTTCTGAGCCCTTGTTTGCCGCTGGCCTGATTGCAGTGTGCCATCCCGATCTGGCTTCGGGAGGCAGTCCGATCCGGTCACCCGCAGATTTGCTTGGCCATGTCCTGCTGGAAGATACCCATGGTCAGTGGCCCCTGTTTCTGGAGGCCGCACTGGGTGAGGTGCCGCCAGCCGGTTTGAAAACGATGGCATTCAGCCAGACATCTTTGGCCATAGATGCCGCGATTGCCGGGCAGGGCGTGGCGCTGGCCAACCGTGAATTTGTCGAGGGTGATCTTCGGGCAAAGCGCCTGTGCCAGCCGGTCTCGTTTTCGACCGAGGTGCAGGAAGGGTACCACGTCGTTATCCCGCGTGCCCCCAGAAACCCACGGATCGTTGCCGCTGTGCGTGCATGGCTGCGTGCGCAGGTCTGACAGACCTTGGACCAATCAGGCATCACGATGTGCAAACACCCGATCAATGACGCAAGAAAGGCCCATTGCTGCCATATCCCCGGTGCAAAACTGTGGCGGAATAAAGTGCGGTCACCTTCATCGCGGGTTTTCGGGCCAGGTTATGTGTCGCGACGGTAACGAACCCCCGAAATCTCGCGCGGACCAATTAGCGAAAGCCAATTGTTGGGATATCAAGAGCCGCAACCAAAAGTGAAACAAAAAAACACGAGCAGCCAGTTCCGAAAAAATGCGATCTGATCGCGGAGGTTCGGACGAAAATCTCGGTCGGAGGTTCAATGTTATTGTCCGTTGTCGTCCCCTGCATGAACGAGGAGGCCTCGATCCCCATGCTGGTCAAACGGTTGATCGCTGCAACCGAAGCCTGGCAAGGCGACGCCGAGATCGTGCTGGTTGATGACGGATCGACCGATGACACGTGGAACGCGATCTGCGCGCAGTGCAAGGACCATTCTGCGATCCGTGGTCTGAAGCTGTCTATGAATCGCGGCCATCAGGTAGCCCTGACAGCTGGGCTGATGGCGGCCAAGGGCGAGCGGATCTTCATGCTCGACGCCGATTTGCAGGACCCGCCCGAGTTGTTGTCGGACATGATGGCGATGATGGATCGCGGCTATGACGTGGTTTATGGACGCCGCAGCGAGCGGAAGGGCGAAAGCTGGTTCAAGAAGGTGACAGCCCACGGGTTCTACCGCGTGCTGAACCGGCTGTCCGATGTGCCGATTCCCAACGATACCGGCGATTTTCGTCTGGTCACGCGACGGGCGTTGGACGCCGTGCTGCAAATGCCCGAACGCGCGCGGTTCATCCGTGGGATGTTCGCTTGGGCTGGGTTCCGGCAGATCGGTATCGAATATATCCGCGATCCGCGTGTGGCTGGCGAAACAAAATACCCTCTGTCCAAGATGATCCGGTTTGCCTTTGATGCGTTGGCCAGTTTCTCGATCAAGCCGCTTCAGATCGCGACGCGAATGGCCTTTCTGACCCTGATTGTTGCTGCCCTAATGGGAGTCTACGTGTTCGGGTCGCTTGTTCTTTACAATACGGTCGCCGGTTGGGCCTCGACCGTTTTGATCATCAGCTTTTTCTCGGGCATCCAGTTGCTGACTCTTGGCATCATGGGTGAATACCTGGGTCGTCTTTATGTCGAGGCCAAGGGCCGACCGCTGTTTTTTGTCGACGAGCAAGCCGGGGATGCGGTCGAGCCCGTCGTTGAGCATATAGCCAGACAAAAATGACCGAACGCCGCCGCATATTTCGTTTTGCGGTCGTCGGGACCGGGGTGGCTGCCTATTACATGGTGGTTTATCTGGGGTTGCTTCACCTGTTGGGTTCACCCTGGATCGCGAACCTGCTGGCCTTTGGGTCTGCCATCCTGATCCAGTATGTCGGCCAGACCGCCTGGACCTTTGGCAAGCCTTTGGCGATCCCGGCACAGTTCGGGCGCTTCCTTTGCATGATCGGGGTCGGGCTGGTCGTGTCTTCGGCAATTACCGGGATCATCGGGCCACGTATGGGGTTGCCCGAGACCGTCTCGGCCGCCTCGGTTGTCGTAGTCCTGCCGATCCTCAACTTTGTGATCCTTCGTCTTTGGGTCTATCGCGAGCGAAATTCAATCTAGAGATCAGTCATGTCACATATCTATTCCAACGAGTTCTTTGACTATATCGATCAAGGCGCGCGGCGTTCCGCCAACAGCCTGATCCACTGTCTTCAGGCGTGGATCAAACCGGAAAGCGTGATCGATTTCGGATGTGGTCGGGGGGTCTGGTTGTCGGAATGGTCGGCGGCTGGCTGCACCGATATCGCGGGCGTCGATGGCGACTATGTGGATCGCGAAAGGCTGGCCATCCCCACTGATGCTTTTTTCGGAAAGGACCTTGTTCAGCCGATTGATCTTGGGCGGCGTTTCGATCTGGCCCAGTCTCTGGAGGTCGGAGAGCACCTGCCGCATAAGGCCTCGGTCAGTCTGGTGCAAAGCCTGACGACTCATGCCGATCTGGTCCTGTTCTCGGCGGCGGTTCCGGGGCAGGGGGGCGAGTTCCACATTAATGAGCAACCGCTTTCATTCTGGCAGGACCTGTTCGCCGACCGTGGGTACACGGCCTATGACTGCCTGCGTCCGGTGCTGTTCGGCGATACCAGCATCGAGCCCTGGTATCGTTACAATTCGGTTCTCTACGCCAACGAATCCGGTGCAGCAAAGCTACCGTTCGAGGTGCTGAAGACCAAAGCCGACGGAGCGCTCAAGGAAGTGGGCTCAATTGGCTGGAACCTGCGGAAGATGGTCGTACGCCGTTTGCCGCGCACGACAGTTACGGCGATCGCACAGGCACGGGCGTCGATCATTGCGCGCTCATACGGGGGCAAGGAATGAACACCCGACCCCTGGAGCATGAGTTCGTACGTCTGTTCGTGCTGTGCTTTTCTTTACTGGTCCTGGTATATCTGCCGTTGATCGAGGACCCGTTCGTTCGGCATGATGACTTTCCTGCACTGCTTGGCACGCGCAAGGCAGCCTTGTTGAAGACGCTGGATGAGGGGCGCTGGTTGAACTACTGGTGGCAATTCAGACCGGTTTTTCTGCCATCCCCGGTCCATTTTATCCTCTACCTGATTGGATGGTCGCTATTTTCCGCCGCAACAGCGCTGAGCCTTTTGGATCGTGAAGTTGATGGCTGGTACAAGGGGTTTCTTGCCATTTTCGTGGCTCTTTCAATCCCCGCCTATCTGATGTCCTTCTGGTTCAATACGCTGTTGCCGGGTGTTTGGGTGGTCGCGCTATTTGCGGTGGCGGTTGTCTTTCTTCCGCATCGCAAGGTGCTTGCTCTTTTGGTTGTGGCAGTGCCGTTGTCCTTTATGGCCTATACGACCTACCCGTTTCTGCTGCTTACCCTGGTTCTGTTGTCCCGCAAGGCGCCCAAAACCTATAAAAGCATGGCAATCACGCTGGGAGTATTCGTTGTCAGCCTCGCCTTGGGTGTGTTGGCGGTGTATTCGCTGAATTACATCTATCACGGGGTGTTCGGCATTCCGGTTGCCCAATGGCGCGAACCGACCGAAGTGCATTCCTTTGCCGATCTGCTGGCGAACATCGAAAAGCAGAAGGTTTATCTGCACAAAGCCCTCGACCAGATGGGTGGGGGCGAGGCGAAACACGGTGCTGTCATTCCGCTTATGTTCCTGACGGCCTGGTTGGCCTTGTTCGTTTGGAACCGGTTTGTTGCCGTCGCTGTTCTTGCAGCTGTTCTGGCGGGGCTGGCACCGCTTGTGGGCAAGGCCCTGATGTCCGGTGTTCAGGTGCCGCTGCGAACGCTGGGCTGGGTGTGGATTTTGTTTGGATTCTCTATCGTCTCGGTTGCCGTTCATCTGTCGAAGTCCGGTGGCAGGTGGTTGAGCCTTGCCCGCATCGCGATCCTGTGCGTGTTGTTGTTCAACATTCTGGCGATTGCGAAGACCTCGTACTTTGCATTCCCGCTGTGGCAGTACACCACCAAGGAAATGGCCAACGCTGTGCCGGAAGGTACTGAAACCATTTATGTCTATGGCGACTATATGGCGGTTCACGGTGCGCGGAAGGCGGCCATTCAGCAAACCCGAGGGTTGCGGCTCAGGCTGGCCTATCTGACGGGGGCCACGGTTTTCATCTGCGACGACAAGCCAAAGGGTTGCATGGATGTAGAGCCGCCTTTTGACGCGAAAGGCCCGAAAGAGGCCCCGGTCGTCCAACCCGTGGGACAAGACGTGTTCATTCTGCTGCCCGTGCCCGACGCCGTTTCCTGAAACGATTCGATCAGCGTCTCGTTGGCCGGGCCGGGAAAAGGCTAATTGTAACGGATAAAAGAACGTTTTATGTAGGGGGCTGATTTCAAAACCATCGCCCCGACTGGCTTGCGTTTTTTGGTAAACAGGACCCGGCAAATATGATTGACCTGAGTGGCCTCACTCCCTTGCGGGAAAGCCGCAATTACAAGATTTTCCAGCATCCTGAAATTGAGGGAGCGTTGTTGAAGGTCCGCGTTGATGAGCCGGAACGCAAGCACCCGTTGCCGCGCTATTCGGAATGGCGCTACGGTAATCTCAGGCAGTGGAACCGCGAGGCGAACGAATACCTTGCTGCGCTGAACAGGGGGTGCCCGGAAATCGAACGTCTGGCGCGGTTCGCGGGCTATGCTCCGACCTCGCTGGGGCCGGCTATCGCGGTGGAAAAGCTGACCGGGCCGGACGGAGGGCTTGCTCCGACTCTGCAATCTGAACTGGTAAAGTTCAATAAAGACCGGGCAGGGCGTCAACGGTTGCACCAAGAGTTCATGGAGCTGTTGGACGATCTTGAACGGGGCCAGATCGTCGTTGGCGATATGGGGTTTGAAAACATCGTGCGCGCGCAAGAGCGTGGTGGAAAGCTGGTCGTTATCGACGGTCTGGGTGAAAGGGTGATGTTCCCACTGGCCCTGTTCAGCAATTGGGCTTTCCGCAAATCGATCCAACGCCGTCGGGAGCGCATGACCAAGGGGTTCAGGCTGGACGTCCCCTGACAAAGCGTTGGGCTCAGCCTGCGATGCGCAAAGGTATGGCGCTTTCGACCTCTTTGCGGATTTCTTCGATCAGTGCCATCGCCGCAGGGTTTCGCTTTTTCAGGTGCGTTCGCGCGATAAAGCCAATCCCGGGCGGGGTGGGGAACAGGCCGTCAATAATCTCCATATCCGGGGTGACGTGCAGGCCGTTCAGCAGAGCCACGCCCAGCCCCGAACGCACCGCCGACTGGATGCCGGCTGCGCTGGGGCATTCCAGAACGTTGTCGAACCGATGCGGTCCGTGACCCATGCCCCAGTGCCGATAAAAGCACTGGCTGTCGAAGGACAGGAACGGAACAGGGGCGGTTAGGTTGACACGAAACTCCGGCGATTTGACCCAATGCAGGTTATCTTCGAACAGGATCAAGTCGTCGGGCAATGCGTCCTGACGAAAGATCTGCATGACCGCAACGTCCAGTTCACCGGCCTTTAGCCAGGCCTGCACGTTTAGGCTTTGACTGGTTCGCGTGCGAACGTGCACGTCGGGGTACAGCCGTGTGAAACGGCCCAGGATGCGGGCGATACCGCTGGTGGTGGTGTCTTCGGTCATTCCCAGGCGGATGGTGCCGGACAAGGGTTTCCTGCCCAGGGCTGCCACGGCTTCGTCATGCAGTTCAGTGATCCGGCGGGCGTATTCGCACAGCCGCTGACCGGCGTCGGTGAACAGCGGGCCTCCGGCGCGACGGGCCAGAAGATCGCAGTCCAGCGCGTGTTCCAGTCGCCGGATCTTGTGGCTGACCGCCGATTGCGACAGTGCCAGATGTTTCGCCGCCCGCGTCACGCCACCATGGGCCGAGATGGCGAGCAGTGCGCGAAGGGCATCGATTTCCAGGCGTTCGTTCATTTTCTTAACCATGACGAAAGTTGATGAAAGAATGACAATCATTCATTTGAGTCACATACTAGCGCCGGTTTAGTCATGGGGAAAGATAAATCACCGGAGACCAACCGTGTCACATCTCGTCACCGACCACGCTTTGATCAAGAACACCCGAATCTCGCACGGAACCTATGGCGCAGGCGAACCCGTCGTGCTGATCCACGGTACGCCATCCTCATCCTATATCTGGCGAAACGTGCTGCCGGAACTGGTTGCGGCTGGCTACAAGGTTCATGTCTACGACCTGTTGGGCTTTGGCTTGTCCGAACGCCCCTGGGATCCGTCAGTTGATACTTCGGTCACCGCGCAAGTTCCGATCCTCGAGGGGCTGCTGGATGTGTGGGGGCTGGATGACCTGCACGTGATCTCGCACGATATCGGCGGCGCGGTGGCTCCTCGATTTGCCGTCCAGTCGCCTGACCGGGTACGGTCGCTGACCATGATTGATGTCGTCAGCTTTGACAGCTGGCCCTCGAAACGGACCAAAGAGCAGATGCAAGCGGGCCTGCAACACCTGATCGATGCACCGGATACCCAGCACCGGGCGCATTTTCGTGAATGGCTTTCCTCGGCCGTTGCAAACAAACAGCGCCTGGCCGATACGGCGCTAGAGACGTATCTGGACTTTATCTGCGGACCCATCGGGCAGGGCAGCCTGTTCCAGCATCAAGTTCGCCACTATGACCCCAAACACACCAACAGCATCGATTATGCGAAACTCGGCGCCTTGCCGGTTCAACTGATCTGGGGGGCGAATGATGCGTGGCAGGTGGTCGACTGGGCGTACAAGCTACATGACACCATTCCGGGCTCTGAACTGCATATTCTAGAAAACTGCGGACACTTTGCGATGGAAGACCAGCCTCAGAAGACATCGGCCCTGCTGGTCGACTTCCTCAAGCGAAATGGGTGAGACATGACCAAGATCGAAACCAATCGCCGTAGCCTGACGACCGTGTTTGAAGTTACCGGATCGGTTCTGGCGATGGCTTACGCCCTGCTAATCGCGTCGAACACAGGGGCGGAACTGCTGGGCTTTGCACTGTTGCTTTTGTCCGCTGGCCTGTTTGCCGCTTGGGCCGCGATCGACCGGCGCTGGACCTTTCTGTTGCTACAGGGGTTTTACGCGACCTCCGCCATTATCGGGCTGATCCGCTGGGCGTAAACTTCGCATAGGGCCGCCGTGCGTTTCCTGCTAGGACAGCCCTATGCGCATGGAAAAAAGAATCGAGATCGGCTTTCTGCTGTTTGACGGCTTTCCCATGGCCTGCCTCACCTCGGTGATCGAGCCGTTGCGGGCGGCCAACGAGATCGCCGGGCAAGAAGCATTCTGCTGGTCGCTGATCTCAGAACGCGGTAAAAAGGTTCAATCCAGCGCCGGCGTCGGCTTCGAGGCCGAGCGATCGCTGGCCGAATGCAAGGACATCGACATTCTGTTCCTACTCAGCAGCCCGACCTCGGTTTTCGACAACACGACGGCCGGGAATGGCATGTTGCGCAGCCTTGGCAGACACGGGACGGTTCTTGGTGGGATCAGCGCAGGTGTTTTCCCTTTGGTGCGATCCGGGGTCATGCAAGGTCATCCGGTATCAGTCCATTGGTGCTATGAGGCGGCGTTCGAGGCCGAGTTCCCCGACATGGATGCCCGCAGCGAAGTGATCGTCAGAACCGCCAGCCGGTGCACTGTGTCCGGCGCCGCAGCTGGTTTTGATCTGGCGCTGCATCTGATTCAGGACAGGCTGGGCGGAGATGTCGCTCATGAGGTTGCCTGTTGGTTTCAACATCCGATGATGCGCGGGGCAGGGGTCCGGCAGCAGGTGCCCAGCGCGAATGCGCCTGGTACGGGTGACAGTTTGCCACCGCTGGTGTCGCGCTGTGTTGCGCTGTTTGCAGCACATATCAACCAGCCGATTTCGATTGCAGATGTGGCGAAGCAGACGGGCGTCACACCCCGCCAGATCGAGCGCGCCTTCAAGCAAGCAACGGGGCAAAGCCCTAGTCACTACTACCGCGCCATGCGTATGAAAGCAGCGCGGCAGATGGTGGTCTACACCAGAGACCCGATCCCCGAGATCGCCGAGGCTGTTGGATACAGTTCGATCTCGCCGCTGGTAACCCATTACCGCGCGGCTTTCGGGCTGAGCCCCAGCGAGGACAGGCGCCGCATCAACCGGTTTCGAGTCGAGGACAACGCACCACTTCCCTCGGTCTGACAGTAACTTTACAGCGCCGAGCGCATTGAGGTCACGATGGCATGGTGCAGCGATCCGGCCGAGGATCGCGGGCCGTAAATGCTGACCATCTCGGGCGACCGAAACAGTATGAAGCAGCCCACATGATGGATCGAACACCGCGCGGTGCTGCCCTCATCAAACTTGCGCAGGTCGAGTTGGCACAACAGTTCCAGCATAGCTGGAATGCCGTCACCGCTCAGATCAAACCGTGTCCACGCGTCCGTCTGTTCCGTGACCGAAGCCGTATCCCCGACGGTCGCCTTTACCTGATCCGCAAGGTCTTCATGGCTGTCAAACGGGGCCTCTATCATCCATTGGTCCGATCCGGCCCAAAACGCTTTGACCGTCGTGCCGGCCCAGCGGCCAATATCCGGCGTCGGCGCGTCAACCAGCTTGGCAAGCGCCTGGGCGGCGTTGGGTTCCTGTCCCATGCGCGCGGCGACCGCTGCCAGCGCCACTTCGGGGACTTCGGTGCATGTGACACCCCTTACGGTGTCCACACGCGGCTCAGCTCCGCCCAGGGCGGTTATCGCAACAAGATCATGCACGCAGACGTTCTCCTTCAGGGTCAACGAAATGGGCCGAGACAATCTCGACTTCAACCGTCAGATTGGTCAGGGGAGAGACCAGACGCATATTCTCACCCAGCCGTTCCGAACCGTTTTTGACCAGACCCAGTCCGATATTGCTGTTCAGGATGGGCGAATAGACGGCCGATGTGACATAGCCCTGATCATGGGCCGCATCGACGGGGCCATCGGCATTCATCAGGTGTCCGCCCGCAGTGATCTTATCCTCTGGCTGCAATGGTTTGATCCCCACAAGCCGCAGGCCATCCGGTTCGACCAGGGCTTCACGTTCGGACAGGACCGAGCCGATGCTGTCCTTCTTCTTTGACACCATTTTACCCAAGCCAAGGTTCAGTGCCGTGGTGGTGCCGTTCAGCTCGTTCCCGGCGGCATGGCCCTTTTCGACACGCATCACGCCCAGCGCTTCGGTGCCATAGGGGATAACGTCGAACTCTTCGCCCTCGGCCATCAAACGTCGCATCAGCCCATCGCCATAACGCGAGGGCACCGCGATTTCATAGGCCAACTCGCCCGAGAACGAGATACGGAACAGCCGCGCCCGAAGGCCGCCGCACACGGTGATGTTGCTGCAAGCCATGAAGGGGAAGGCTTCGTTCGAAATGTCAAATTCCGGGTCCACGATCTTTTGCAACAGCTTGCGCGCGTTGGGTCCGGCTACCGCGTATTGCGCCCAGGCTTCGGTGGTCGAGATCAGCTGGACGTCCATGTCCGGGCACAGGCATTGGCGCACAAATTCCATGTGGCGATATACACTGACGGCGTTTGCGGTGGTCGTGGTGACGACGAAGTGATCCTCGGCCAGCCGCGCCGCGGTGCCGTCGTCCATAACCATGCCGTCTTCGCGCAGCATCAGGCCATAGCGGGCTTTGCCCACGGCCAGCTTGGCGAAACCGTTGGCGTAGATGCGGTTCAGGAACTCGGCGGCATCGGTGCCCTGCACGTCGATCTTGCCCAGCGTGGTGCAGTCGCACACCCCGACCGAGGCGCGGGTCTGGCGTACTTCACGGTCAACGGATTGCCGCCAATGCGTCTCACCGGGCAGCGGGAACCACTGCGCACGTAGCCAGTTGCCGGCCTCGACAAACACCGCACCGCGCTCCTTGGCCCAATAATGCGAGGGCGTCAGGCGGATCGGGTGAAATTCCTGCCCCTTCATGCGCCCGGCGAAGGTGGCAATCGGAACCGGAGTGTAGGGTGGACGGAAGATGGTGGTCCCAACCTCGGGGATCGACTTTCCAGCAACTTCAGCCATGATCGCCAGCCCCGTGATGTTCGAGGTCTTGCCCTGATCGGTCGCCATGCCCAGCGTGGTATAGCGTTTCAGGTGCTCGACCGAGCGGAAACCCTCTTGGTAGCTTAGCTTCACATCCTTGACAGTCACGTCGTTCTGCTGATCCACCCAGGCGCGCTTGCATCCCTGGACGTACCAGAAGGGTTTCAGCGCGACCGGAGCGTCCTCGGCCTCGGGCAGGTCGGGCAGGGTGCCTGTCAGGTCCAGCGCCTTGGCTGCCCCTCCGGCACCGGACTGCAAGGCGCCGTGGGTCGACATGATCCCGTTTGCCGCACCTGCAACGGACATTCCAACGGGCAGTTCGGCGCCGGCGACAAAGGCGGCCAAGGATTCGTTCCAAACCGGGCGCCCACGTTGATGGCAGGTCAAGTGAACATTCGGGTTCCATCCACCTGACACGCCAAGCGCGCCGCAATCCAGCATGCGGGTCGATCCATCCGGCATCGCAACCTCGACGAAGCTCAGCCCTAGGCGACCCTTGGAGTTGACGACTTGCGCGCCTTTCAGGACTTCATAATCATAGCTGCTGGGTGCATCCTCACGCACGTCCACCACGGCAGCAATTTTGACGCCCTTGGCGTGCAGATCGGATGCGGTCCGGTGGCCGTCATCATTGTTGGTGAAGATCGCCACACGCTGCGACGCCGTAACCGCGAACCGGTTGGCATAGGTCCGCAGGGCGCTGGCCATCATGACACCGGGGCGGTCGTTGTTTTCGAACGCAATCGGGCGCTCGGTAGCCCCGGCGCAGAGCAGTGCTTTTTGCGTATAGATGCGCCACAGTATCTGACGGGGTTTGCCTGCGGGCAAGGAAGGCAGGTGATCTCCGGTCCGTTCCACGGCGCCATAGATACCGTGGTCGAACGCGCCGATCACAGTAGTGCGCGGCATAAGGCGGACATTGGGCAGAGAGGACAGTTCCGCTACTGCCTGCGCGGCCCAATCCGGGGCGCTTTGGTCGCCCAGCGCAAAGGTTTCGCCGTTCAGGCGTCCGCCAAGAGAGAAATCTTCATCTGCCAAAACAACGTCCGCACCGGCGCGGCCGGCGGTCAAGGCCGCCATCAGACCGGCAGGTCCGCCACCGATGATCAGCAGATCGCAATGACGGAAGCCCTTGTCGTACTCGTCCGGATCGGCCTCCATCGATAATGACCCGAGACCGGCGGCGCGGCGGATAATCGGCTCGTAGAGCTTTTCCCAGAATGCAGCGGGCCACATGAAGGTCTTGTAGTAAAACCCTGCCGACAGAAAGTTCGAGAACAGGTCGTTCACCGCCAGCGCGTCGAATTTCAGGCTGGGCCAGCGGTTCTGCGACTGCGCTTCGAGCCCGTCGAACACCTCGATCGTCGTGGCGCGGGTGTTGGGCTCCTTGCGGGCGCCCGTGCGCAGTTCGACCATGCCGTTGGGTTCTTCAGAACCCGCGGTCAGTAATCCGCGCGGGCGGTGGTATTTGAAGGACCGTCCGATCAGCCGCACGTCATTGGCCAGCAGAGCCGAGGCCAGCGTATCGCCGGGATGCGCAGTGTAGCTGCGGTTGTCGAATCTGAAGGTATAAGAGGTGGTGCGGTCGATCTGGCCGCCATTCAGCCGATTTGTCTGCGTCATTTGGATCGCCCCCGAGCCCGGGCCACGTCGCGGGCCAGTTCCACCTTTGATATCTCATGCGTTAGCGTATTGCGCGTGACGACCAGCCAGGACCGATCTCCGGCTTCGTGATACCAAAGCTCCTGATGCTCTCCGGCGGGATTGTCGCGCAGATAGCCGTGTTCATAGAACGCCTCAGCCGCGTTTTCCGCCTGCCAGTCGGGGCGGTCAATCAAGGACGCGTCGCCCAAATAGGTGAATTCCGATGCATCGCGCGGGCCCAGAAGGGGATGGTCGATAATCATGGTTGGTTCCCCTCAGTGCAGGTTGGGCTGGTTGCCCGCACCGCGTTCGTCAATCATTCGACCGGTCTGGAACCGATCGAGGCGATAGGCCGTGGCAACCGGGTGCGGCTCATCCTTCGCCAGCAGATGTGCAAAGCAATGCCCCGAGGCTGGGGTCGCCTTGAACCCGCCGTAACACCAGCCGCCATTGAAATAGAGCCCTTCGACCGGTGTGCGGTCGATGATGGGCGAGCCGTCCATCGACATGTCCATCACACCGCCCCACATCCGCAACAGGCGCGCGCGGCCAATCATAGGCATCAGGGACATGCCGCCCTCACAGACATCCTCGACCACCGGAAGGTTGCCGCGTTGGGCGTAAGTATTGTAGCCGTCGATGTCTCCGCCAAAGACCAGCCCGCCCTTGTCGGACTGGCTGATATAGAAGTGACCCGCGCCATAAGTGATCACGCTGGGCAGTACTGGTTTCAGACCCTCAGAAACAAACGCCTGCAATACGTGGCTTTCGATGGGCAGCCGCATCCCGGCCATTCCCATCAAGCGTCCGGAGTTACCCGCAACTGCGCAACCGACCTTGTTTGCGCCGATGAAGCCCTTCGTGGTTTCGACCCCCAGACACTTGCCGTTTTCAATGCGCAGACCGGTGACCTCACAGTTCTGGATGATGTCGACGCCGTGCATATCTGCCGAACGCGCAAAACCCCAGGCCACGGCGTCGTGGCGGGCAGTTCCTGCGCGACGCTGTACCAGGCCACCTTTGATCGGAAACCGCGCGTCATCGAAGTTCAGATAGGGGTGTTCCTGTCTAACTTGATCGGCATCCAGCAACTCGGCATCTGCACCATTCAGGATCATCGCATTGCCGCGCCGTGTAAAAGCGTCGCGCTGGCCGTCGGTGTGGAACAGGTTGAGGATCCCGCGCTGGCTCATCATTGCGTTGTAGTTCAGGTCCTGTTCGAGCCCTTCCCACAGCTTCATCGAGAACTCGTAGAACGGCTCATTCCCGTCCAGCATGTAGTTCGAGCGGACAATCGTCGTATTCCGCCCCACATTCCCGCCGCCGATCCAGCCTTTTTCCACCACAGCCACATTGCGCTGACCGTAGACCTTGGACAAATAATGCGCCGTGGCCAGCCCATGACCGCCGCCGCCAATGACGACGATGTCGTATTGCGCCTTGGGTTCGGGCTCGCGCCAGACCGGTTTCCACCCTTTGTGGCCGGTAAGCGCCTCTTTGATGACTCGAAAGCCGGAATATCGCATGAATCGGACCTTTTTTTTCCAGGATTCATTATTCTAAAGCGTTTGAATATCCTCAAATGCGACATTGGCGTGTTTGAATCAGACTTGGCTGCGTGCCTTCTTCCGTTGAATTTCGGTAAACCACTGCGCAAAGGCATCAACCTCGGGGGAACGGCGCTGAACCGCCAGAAAGTAACCTTCGCTGGCCGGAGCGGATGCATCGGATGCAAGCACCACCTGACCGGATTGCAGGGCGTGCGCGGCGATCAGGGCGTTGACCAGTGCAACACCGTTGCCGGTCGTGGCCAGTTGCAAGGCAAGCCCATAGGAGTCGACATAGAACACAGGGGCACCAACTGGCAGGCCAGTCGCTTCGGCCCAAGACCCCCAATTGTCCGACGTGCCGACAGTTCCGATAAGCGGCAAGTCTTGCAGGCCGCCCGAAAGCTGCGGTGCCTTCACCGCGATCAGGTGATTGGGCCACAGTGCCGTTGCATCCCGACCCACCTGCTTTTCCGAGCCGAACCGAATCTCGACATCCGCGCGAGAGGCGGCGAATTCATCCGGCCAGATCGTACTGACAAACCGCACAGAGGTATCGGGATTCTGTTGCTGAAATCGCGGAAGGGCCGGGGATATCACCCATTCCAGTACACTGACCGAAGCCGCAACGGTAATATGCCGCGCCCGTTCCTCGGCCAGATAAGGCGAGGCGGCGGAGTGCAGCATCTCAAGCGCGGTTTCGACCTGTGGCAGCAGCTTTCGGCCTTCGTCGGTTAGGGACAGCCCGCGCGCGTGGCGGTGAAATAGTACCACGCCCAGCCGCGTTTCCAGCGATCTGATCTGCTGGCTGACGGCGGATTGCGTCAGCCCGATTTCCTCGGCGGCGGCGGTCGAACTGAGGCGCCGGGCCGCGGCTTCGAACGATCTGAACCATGTCAGAGGAGGCAGGGATTTCGACATTGGTAACCTACATATTAGAGTCACTAATACCTAAGACCGAAGTTCTTTCGTTTGTCAAAGCGGCCCCCGGGCGAGGATAGTTTGCCAACGACAGAAAAGGGGGCGCTCGTGGAGCCAAATATTCGGAAAATCGTAACCTATGACGAAGAGGTTCTGGTCGAAGGATTTCGCAATGCCGAGCGCCCGTGGCGCATGTTCGCAGTAGCCGCCGTGGTATCGAACCCCTGGGCGGGCCGCTATGTCGAAGATTTGCGGCCCGAGATTCTAAGCTTTGCCCCGATCCTGGGCGAAGAACTGACCCGCCGGATGATCGCTTTGGCGGGCAGCGGCGAGGCTATTGAGGCTTACGGCAAGGCTGCCGTCGTGGGGCTGGATGGTGAGGTCGAGCACGCCTCGGGCCTGATCCACACGCTGCATTTCGGCAATCACTTCCGGCAGGCCGTGGCGGCGAAATCCTATCTGTCCTTCACCAATACTAGGGGGCCGGCAAATGCACCGATCATGGTGCCGCTGATGGACAAGAACGACGCCGGTCGCCGGTCTCACTACTTGACGCTGCAATTCGCCATTCCAGACGCCCCGCGCGCAGATGAGGTGGTGATAGTGCTGGGCGGCGCGACCTCGGGGCGTCCTCACCATCGGATCGGGGATCGCTATCAGGATTTGAAGGATCTGGGTCATGATGTGGACAACCCGGCCTCGGTCTGAGTTCAGCGGTCTGGCCGCAACAGAAACGGGCACGGGGCCGCTGGTGGTTCTGCTGCACGGCGTCGGTTTGCGGGCCGAGGCATGGGGCGGACAGATCGAACCGCTGGTCTCTGCCGGGTACCGCGTGTTGTGCCCGGATATGCCCGGTCATGGCGAAACCCCGTTCGCGGCGGTCAGCGGGTTAGACAGCTATGCCGCGCCGGTTTCTGCTTTGATACAGGAACCTGCCGTAGTGATCGGGCATTCGATGGGAGCATTGATTGCGACGCACGTTGCAACCTCGGGCAATCCGAATGTCAAAGGCATTGTCGCCCTGAATGCTGTTTTTGAGCGGTCGGAATCAGCTCGGCAGGCCGTTCTGTCGCGGGCGCATTCCCTGGATGAGCAACAACCGAGTGATCCGTCGGCCAATTTGCAACGGTGGTTTGGCAAGGATGCGTCGGCGGAGCGCGACGCCTGCGCGCGCTGGCTGCAAGAGGTCGATCCGCGCGCCTACAAGGCCGCCTACACGGTGTTCGCCGAAAGCGATGGTCCGACCAAGGCGCAGCTGGCTGCAATTGCCTGCCCGGCCTTGTTTGTGACTGGCGCGGATGAGCCGAACTCAACCCCTCGGATGTCGCGCGACATGGCTGAGTTGGCAACACAGGGGCAGGCGGTAATCATCCCAAACGCGGCGCATATGATGCCGATGACCCACGCGGCTGAGGTCAACGATATCCTGTTGCGCTTTCTGCAGGAGTGCTTGCCATGACGACGCTTGATCCTCGCGCCTTGCGCGACGCCTTTGGCAACTTCATGACCGGTGTGACGGTGGTGACAACACGCGACCCGTCCGGCGCCCCGGTCGGGTTCACGGCCAACTCCTTTTCATCTGTGTCGCTCGATCCGCCGCTGTTGCTGGTCTGTCCGGGGAAGTTCCTGTCCAGCTATGAGGTCTTTACAGGCTGCCGATATTTCGCCGTCAACATTCTTGCCGAGGGTCAGCAGGAGGTCTCGAATACCTTTGCGGGATACAAGGGAGATCGGTTTGCCAAGGTGCCTCATAGGAATGGTGCCCATGATCTGCCGCTGATCGACGGGGCACTGGCGCAGTTCTGCTGTGAAACGCACCAAGCAGTCCCGGCGGGCGACCACACCGTCCTGATGGGCCGGGTGCTTGAGTTCTCGCACGTTGCGGGTGACGGCCTTGGTTACGTGTGTGGCTCGTATTTCAGTCTTGGGCTGGAACGCGAAATGGACTCGAAAGTGCCGACGCTTTGCGGAGCCATCATAACGTCAAAGGACAAAGTGCTGCTGGAACATCACGACGGTCGCTTTCGTCCGGTGCAGGTCGAAGGGGCCGAACCCGGAGGCCAGCGGAACAGGCTGGCGCAAGGGTTGGCCGAACGGGGCATTCACGCGCGGATCGATCAGGTCTATTCGGCGTTCAACGATGCCGAAACCAAGCTGCATTATACGTTCTTTCTGGCATCTGCCGTACAGGCCGCGCCCCCCGAAAACACCCGTTGGGTTGCGGTCCAGGACCTGCCCAACCTGACCTATGCCACCCCCGGCATTCACCACATGATGACCCGCTTCGCGCGTGAAGCCCAGACCGGCGATTTCGCCCTGTATCTTGGCGACGCCGATCGGGGTGACATTCACAGTTTTCGCTAAAGGAGCCGGATGATGGAGTTTTCCCTGTTTGCCCATATGGAGCGTCTGACGCCCGACCAGCCTCATGATGTTCTCTACGACGAATTCGTGGGTCTGGCGAAGATGGCCGATGAAGGCGGCATGCGCGCGGTCTGGACTGGTGAGCATCACGGGATGGAATTCACCATTGCACCCAACCCGTTCCTGCCTCTGGTCGATCTTGCGCACCATACCAAGAACGTTCGTTTGGGCACCGGCACCATAATCGCGCCATTCTGGCACCCGATCAAGCTGGCCGGTGAGGCTGCGGCGGCGGACCAGATCACCAAAGGTCGCATTGAGCTGGGCGTGGCGCGCGGGGCGTATTCGTTTGAATACGAGCGGCTGGCGCCGGGCATGGACGCATGGGAGGCCGGGCAAAAAATGCGCGAGTCCACGCCTCTGTTGCCGAAGATTTGGGAAGGGGACTGCGCGCATGAAGGCGAATTCTATTCGTTCCCGGCCACGACTTCGGCCCCGAAGCCGATGCAGGATGGCGGTCCGCCGATCTGGATCGCCGCACGTGACCCAAACAGCCACGAATTCGGCGTTCACAATGGCTTCAACATTCAGGTCACGCCGCTGTGGCAGGGGATGGAAGAAATCGAAACGCTGATGAGTCGTTTCAACGATGCCTGCGAAAGCTACGCCGGGCCGCGCCCCAAGATCATGCTTTTGCACCACACATATGTCGGCGAGGATGATGATGACGTGGCGCGGGGCGTTCAGGATTTGCGGCGCTACTATAACTATTTCGGCGCGTGGTTCCTGAATAAGCGACCCATTCAGCAAGGACTGATCGAACCGATCTCGCCCGAGGAAATGGACGCGAACCCAATGTACACCACAGAGAAACTGGGCCGAGACCTGACCGTCGGGACAGCGCAGCAGGTGATCGACCGGATAAAACGTTATGAGGATCTGGGCTATGATGAATTTTCGTTCTGGGTCGACAGCGGCATGACGAACGACCGCAAACGCGCCTCGCTGGCGCGGTTTATCGACGACGTCATGCCAGCCTTTCAGTGAGGATCACCATGGAAAACCTTCCGCATTTTCAATTGTTCATTGATGGGGAGTGGTCTGAGGGCTCCGACGCTCAGGTCATGACGTCGGAGAACCCGGCAACCGGGCAGGGGTGGGCGACGTTTGCCTGCGCCTCGGCCGGTGATGTTGATCGTGCTGTTGCAGCGGCCAAACGGGTTCTTGACGATCCGGTTTGGCGGGATATGACGCAGACTGCGCGGGGAAAGCTGCTCTATCGGTTGGCTGATCTGGTGGCTGAAAACGCTGCACGATTGGGAGAGCTGGAGACGACCGACAGCGGCAAGCTTCTGGCGGAAACCTCGGCGCAGACGGGCTATGTGGCGGACTACTACCGTTATTTCGCCGGGCTTGCGGACAAGGTTGAGGGCACGGTCCTGCCCATCGACAAGCCCGACATGCACGTCTTCACCACGCGCGAACCTATCGGCGTTGTGGCGGCCATCGTGCCGTGGAATGCGCAGATGTTTTTGACGGCAACCAAGCTGGGCCCGGCCCTCGCAGCGGGGTGTTCGGTGGTGCTGAAAGCCTCGGAAATCGCGCCTGCTCCGATGCTGGAATTCGCGCGCCTGATCGAACAGGCCGGGTTCCCTCCCGGGGTTGTCTCGGTCATCACCGGCGACGCCGAGAATTGCGCCATTCCGCTGACCCGTCATCCCGATATCGACCGGATCGCCTTTACCGGTGGGCCGGAGACCGCACGGCATGTGGTGCGCAACTCGGCTGAGAATTTTGCGGTCACTTCGCTGGAACTGGGTGGCAAGTCGCCGATCCTTGTGTTCGATGACGCCGATCTGGATGGCGCGGCGAACGGGCTGATCGCCGGAAACTTTGGTGCGTCCGGTCAAAGCTGCGTGGCGGGAACGCGTGGGCTGGTACATCGCACCATTCTTGAACCGTTGATTGAACGGATCGAACAGAAAGCCAGCGCCATTCGGCTGGGCGATCCGCTGCAACCCGATACGCATGTCGGTCCGCTCTGTACCGCCGCACAGGTGCGCAAGATCGAGGCCACATTGGCTGCCGCACAGGGGCAGGGTGCAGTGATCCGCTTTGGCGGTACTCCAGCCGATCGTCCGGGCAACTACATGGCGCCGACACTGGTTCAATGCACCTCACCCCAGGCCGAAACGTTGAAGGTTGAGATGTTTGGACCGGTCATGTCTTTGCTGCCATTCGACACCGAGGAAGAGGCCATCGCGTTGGCAAACAGTACGCCGTATGGGTTGGGTTCTGGCGTCTTCACGCAGAATCTGGCGCGGGCGCATCGTGTGTCGAAACGGATCAGGGCGGGGATTTGCTGGGTGAATACCTACCGTGCGATCTCTCCGATTGCGCCCTTCGGCGGGTTCAATCAGTCGGGCTATGGACGAGAGGCCGGCGTCGAGGCCATCCTCGATTACACCCGGACCAAAACTACCTGGATCAGCACCGCGCAAGAGCCGATGGCGAACCCGTTTGTAATGCGCTAAGCCTGTGTGAAAGCAGGGGAGGGCGCTAATGAAACTGGAAGAACCGAACTTCAAGGCACCTGTGGACGCGGATGAGCGCAAAGCCATTCCGCCGGTCATCTGCTACCCGCCAGAAACGTTGGATCAGCCGGATTTGGCTACACTGGCCAAACTGCGAAAGGGCGCATCCAAGACTGCCGAAGCCACCGCCGCCCCTCGGGATGCCACCTGCATCGACGTGCCCGCCGGGGCGTTTGTTCGGGTGTTGTCGGTCGATGGCCCACAGGTCGGCGATCTGAACATGTGGAACAAACACGACCTGACCGAGCGATTCTATTCCGGCAAAACCCGCGCCCTGCATGGCACCCACCTGTCGACTGGAGACCGCATGTGGTCGAGCTTTTCGAACATGCGCCCCATGGCGACCATCGTGGACGACACGCTGGACTGGTACGGGTTCGATGCCTTTGGCGGCTCGGTTCATGACGTGATCGGCACGCGCTGCGATCCCTATACAGGGCGGTTGTTGTCCGGGCACGATTACCACTATTGCTGCCATTCCAACCTGACCCGCGCGTTGGCCAGCCATTGCAAACTGCCGCTGCAAGAAGCCGAGATGCTGGTGCATGACGTGCTGAATGTCTTCATGTGCACCGGGTTCACCCGCGACACCGGGCAGTATTTCATGAAGGCCAGTCCGGTGCGCCCCGGCGACTATCTTGAGTTTTACGCCGAGATCGACCTGATTGTTGGCCTGTCAGCCTGTCCCGGCGGAGATTGTTCGTCCGAGCATTCATCTGACGCAGCCGCTTGTTACCCACTGGTGATGGAGGTCTATGATCCCGGCGAAGAGGCCCGCGCAACGCATGTTCAGCCGCCGCGCTCGGCCTATGATCGCACCCATGGTAGCGATTAAGCGATCAGTCGACGTCCCAGACGGTTCAACATCCGGCAGCACAGGTCGAGCTGTTCGATTTCGACATACTCGTCCGCTTTATGCGCCTGTGTGATAGAGCCCGGCCCGCAGACAATCGCGTGAACACCGAGTTGCTGGAACAACCCAGCCTCGGTGGCAAAGGCGACGACGCCGGTGCCATTGGCCCCGGTCAGTTCGGCCACAAGCTCGCGAGCAGCGTTTTCGTCCATGGGTTCAAGCCCCTGAACCTCGGCCACGGCTTCCTGTGTTACGCTGGCATCGGGGTGCACCGCCTGCATCTCGGGCAGTAGGGTGTGCTGCACGTAATCCGTCAGGGTTTTGCGGACCAATTCGGCATCGCTGGACTGAACAGGGCGCATTTCCCACGCGACTTCGGCCTTGCTGGCGATGACGTTATGGGCGACACCGCCTGTTATGCGCCCCACATTGACAGTGGTCCAGGGCGGTTCAAACGGGCTGCATTTGGGTGCACGCGATTTCAGGATGTGACGCAATTCCAGCAACTTGCCAATATAGCGCGCCGCGTATTCTGCCGCGTTGACGCCATCATCGGGGGCTGAGCTGTGCCCTTCGAGACCAACGAAACTTGTGGTGTATTCGAAGCAGCCCTTATGCCCCTCGATCACGCGCATCTCGGTGGGTTCGCCAATGATCGCAATGTCCGGAACAATGCCGCGTTCGGAGAGGTCGTTAACGAGGTTCTGAGCGCCCAGGCAGCCGGTTTCCTCATCGTAGGTGAAGGCGAAGTGCAGTGGTTGGGTCAGCGTGCCGGGATCCAGTGTCCCGGCAAAGGCCAACGCGGCAGCGATGAACCCCTTCATGTCGCAGGTGCCACGACCAAAGAGCTTACCGTCCTTCTCGGTCATCCGGAATGGGTCTGTCGTCCAGTCCTGATCGGCAACCGGAACGACATCCGTATGGCCGGACAGCAAAATGCCGCCGGGCATGTCCGGTCCAAGCGTGGCAAAGACATTGGCCTTGGCCCCGGTGGCATCCCGCGTTTCGATACACCTGGCGCCCAGCGCCTCAAGCCGTTCGGTCAGATAGCGGATGATCTCGAGATTGCTGTCGGCGGACACTGTTTCAAATGCAATCAGGTCGGCGAGGATTTCGGTGGTTCTGGCCAGGGTCATGGTTTCACGAACAATTTGCGGGGCCGGTTGCAGAAACACTCGGCAGGTCCGGTATCGGTGATTAGAATCGACTCGGTAATCTCAAGGCCCCAGTCATCCATCCAGAGGCCTGGCATGAAGTGGAAGGTCATGCCCGGCTCCAGAATGGTCTCATCCTCGGGGCGCAGGGATATGGTGCGTTCACCCCAGTCAGGCGGATAGCTGAGGCCAACCGGATAGCCACAGCGCGCGCCGCGCTCGATCCCGGCGCGCTCTAACGGGGCGGCCAGTGCCAGGGCGATGTCGCGCGCCTGGTTGCCTGCGCGGGCGGCGTCCAAGCCGGCCTCGAGTCCTTCGATCAGCGCTGCCTCGGCCCGCAACAAATGATCTGGTGGCTGGCCCAGAAAAACAGACCGACAGAACGGTGTGTGATAGCGACGGTAACAGCCGGACAGTTCGAAGAATGTGCACTCGCCGGATTTGAAGGGTGCGCCGTCCCATGTCAGATGCGGGGCGGTGGCATCCGGACCCGAAGGCAACAGAGGCACAATGGCAGCGTAATCCCCCCAGTCGTTCCCAACGCCCGAGATGGCATCATGGTAAATCTGCGCGACCAACTCATTCTTGCGCAGTCCCGGTTCGACCCGCTCCAGCACTCCGTCGATTACGTGTTCCGAGATGCGGGCAGCCTTGCGCATCAGAGCGATCTCTTCACCGGATTTCACAGCTCTTTGCCAGTTTACCGTCGCATTCGCATCGACCAGTTCAGCCTGCGGCAGCTCCGCCAACAAGGTTAGATGTGCCTTGGCCGAATAATAGTAGTTGTCCAGCTCAACCCCGATCCGTCCCGAGCCCAGGCCGCAGGCTCGGATCAGCGCAGCGAGGTCCTGCATCGGGTGACGGATGGTCGACTGAACATAGTGGTCCGCATAACCGTATGTCCGTTCATCCGACATCCAGACCGTCCGCCGCGCGCCGTTGGCATCCTGATTGCGGCCCCACCAAATCGGGTCTTGGTCATGCAGGACCAGAACGCCCTGGTGTACGTAAAAGGACCAGCCCTCATAACCCGTCAGCCACGCCATGTTCGATGGGTCCTCGACAAACAGCGCGTCCAGACCAGCGGAAGCCATGGCTGCGCGTGTCTTCGTCAGCCGACGGTCGTATTCGGCCTGGCTGAAGGCCGGATCGGCATGGGCCATGGGCTGCTCCTGCGGTGACTGAGTTTTGTTGACAGAACTAGACGAATCCGATCACGTCAATGGGCAACACAGGGAAGACGCTCAGTTGAAACTCACATCCAACCCGTATCGCGCCGGTCAGAAACTGATCGAGGGCGCACCGCTTCCGTCAACGAATGTGGCGCGCGCCTCGGAACTGATTGCGCGTTGTCTGTCGGCTGACGAAACCCCTTTGACCGATGTGCACGGGTTGGCGGATGTCGCAAACCTGTGGGTGAAGGATGAGCGTGGACGAATGGGGCTGGGGTCGTTCAAGGCCTTGGGGGCCGCCTATGTCATCGCGCGCCATGCGGCAGAGATTGCCGAAACGCCGGACACCACAACGCTGTCTGGTCGCACCTATGTCACGGCCAGCGCAGGCAATCACGGGCTCAGCGTGGCCTCGGGCGCGCGTAGGTTCGGAGCTGACGCAGTGGTCTATATCGCCGATACCGTGCCCGAGAGTTTTGCAGATCGCTTGCGCCAACAAGGTGCAAAAGTTGTGCGGGAAGGCACAGATTACGCCGCCAGCATGAACGCCGCCAGCAAAGCGGCGCAGGACAACAACTGGATATTGCTCTCGGACAGTTCGTGGGAGGGGTATTACGACCTGCCACATACTCTGATGGAGGGATATTTGCAGATGGCCGCCGAGGCCGCTCGACAATGCTCTCAGGTGCCGACCCATATCATGCTACAGGCCGGTGTTGGCGGGATGGCCGGTGCGGTTGCGGCCTATGCGCGGACCGTCTGGGGGGATGTGCCGCAGATCATCGTGGTCGAACCCGAAGCGGCCCCGGCGTTACAGGCCAGTATTGAGGCCGGTGCCTGCGTTTTCGCCGACGGCCCCGACAGCGTGATGGGGCGGCTCGATTGCAAGGAGCCATCGTTGATTGCTCTGAACGGGTTGGCCCGCGATGCAGACAGGTTTCTGACTTTGTCCGATCCGCAAGTGACCGAACATCTTCCGGCCATGGCCTCGGCAGGTATCGCAACCACCGCGTCAGGCGGGGCGGGTGTGGCCGCCGTCATGAATGCTCAAGTGCGCGAGGCTCTGGGCATCGGAGCCGATGCCCGTGTCTTGTGCTTCCTGTCCGAGATCGCTGAGTGAGGGTCTTTGAGACGTCCGAACTCCGCGCAGACAGAATGCGCGCTGCGTCGGGCCGAGCAGGCGGGCCTGTCGGCGCTGTTGTTCACGACCGAGCCTGAGGTTCGTTGTTTCACCGGCTACCTGACTCGTTTCTGGGCAAGCCCGACACGCCCCTGGTTCCTGATACTGCCTGCTTCGGGCAAGCCGATAGCCGTCATCCCGTTGATCGGGGCGGCACTGATGGCGCCGACGTGGGTGGATGACCTCCGAACCTGGAGCGCGCCCGATCTGGACGACGACGGTGTCAGGCTGTCTGCGTGAGGTTTGTCCGGAGGATGCGGCCATAGGCCTGCCGGATGGGCACGAGACGCATATCCGTTTGCCACTGGCTGATCTGAGCCGGTTGTAACACGGGCAGGGTGCGTGCTGTCTGGGCTGTAACGAGGGTATCCTCCGCGCCCTTCGGATGGTCAAATCCCCGGCCGAGATTGCCAAGTTCGAATCTGCCTGTGCCATTGCCGGGCGGGCCTTTCAGCTCGTGCCCGAGATTGTCAGAGAAGGCATCGCGTTAGACGTGGTCTTTCGCCGGTTTCAGATGTTGTGTCTGGACGAGGCGCGGACTGGGTGCCGTACCTTGCTGGCGGAGCCGAGCGGGGCGGATATACCGAAGTGATCTCGCCGGCCTGTGCCATCGCACTGAGACCCGGTGATGTTCTGATGCTGGATACCGGGCTGGTTAGGGTCGGATATCTCCGCGACTTCGACCGCAACTGGTCGGCCGGAGCAGCCAGCCAGCAAGTACGCGATGCTTATGCGATGCTGATGGAAGCCTCGGACGCTGTATTCAAAGTGGCGCGCCCCGGTGCAACGGCAGCAGAGCTGTTTCATTTGATGAATAAAGTTTTGTCTCGCACTTCGGGCGAGACAGGAGCGGGGCGGCTGGGTCATGGGTTGGGGATGCCGCTGACGGAATGGCCGTTGTTGATTCCCAGAGACCATACGGTCCTGGAACCAGGAATGGTCCTGAAGCTGTAACCCGGCATTTCGGTCGGTGACAAAATCCTCGTGCATGAGGAAAACATCGTCATCACCGAAGGGGCGCCGCGATTCATCAGCCCCGGAACTGGTCCAGAGATGCCCGAGTTAGGAGCTATCTGCCGTATACGCTGGAAAAGGACGATACCGACGCCACGCCGAGGGGTTGATTGTTTTGCAAACCGACGCGACGATCGGGCCTGAATTCACGGCCAATTTCTCTGACCGGCGCGTTCCGAACTATGTTTCGCACATTCCCAGCGGGGCAGAGGTGACGAAAGATACTCTGGCGGAAATGAAAAAACCCTGCCTGCCGCAGCGGACCCCCTGCCCAAGATCCGCCGCTACAAGGTGGTTGGGTACGGATGTACGTCGGCCAGTTCGGTAATCGGATCCGACCAGATTGAACGGATGGTCCGGAAATCCTGCAGTGTTGCCTTGGTCACGAACCCTCTGCGTGCAGCGTCCGCCTGTGCGGCGCATTTGGGGGTCTCGAAATTTGCGTTACTGTCACCTTATATCGAGGAAGTAAACGAATTGCTGCGGCGGGCGTTCGGTGAAAATGGGGTATCCATGGGTGTTTTCGGCTCGTTCGGAGAGGCGGAAGAATCAAAAGTTGTGCGCATTTCAAAGCGTTCAGTGGTTGACGCAGCGCCGAAACTTGGGGCTGATCCAACGGTTGAAGCTGTTTTGGTAAGTTGTAAGAATTTAAGAACTTTTGACGCAATTTCAGCAATCGAAAGCCGTTTGAAAAAGCCGGTTTTGTCCGGCAATCAAAGCCTTGCATGGCACATGCGGGAATTGAATTCCGCTTAATGGTGATGCAGGCACAATCGAAAATGTCTGACCTTTGTCACATTTTGGTTGCGTGCCGCGTCTCGCATGTCCTTTAATAAGGGCAATAGGTCTTTGAGATCCGGATAAACCGGGCAAACAACAGACCACACAGGGAGCCAAGTCGGTATATGTCCAATGACGCAGCGTTCGTCGAGTTTCAGCGTGTCCAAAAGTCTTATGATGGTGAAGTACTCGTTGTAAAAGATCTAAACCTCTCAATGCCAAAAGGTGAGTTTCTGACAATGCTGGGTCCGTCGGGGTCTGGTAAGACAACCTGCCTTATGATGCTGGCCGGGTTCGAAACCGCCACTCATGGTGAGATCATGTTGGACGGGCGTCCAATAAATAACATCCCTCCGCATAAGCGTGGTATCGGAATGGTGTTCCAGAACTACGCCCTTTTCCCGCACATGACTGTGGCCGAGAACCTATCCTTTCCGCTGGAAGTGCGGAAGTTGGGCAAGGACCAGCGAGAAGAAAAGGTAAAGCGGGCGCTGGATATGGTGCAGATGGGGGCCTTTGGCAGCCGTCGTCCGGCGCAATTGTCCGGGGGTCAGCAACAGCGGATCGCGCTGGCGCGGGCGCTGGTGTTCGAACCCGAACTGGTTCTGATGGATGAGCCGCTGGGCGCGCTGGACAAACAACTGCGCGAACATATGCAGTTCGAAATCACCCGTTTGGCGCACGAGCTGGGGATTACCACCGTCTACGTGACGCACGACCAGACCGAAGCGCTGACGATGTCGGACAGGGTTGCCGTATTCGACGATGGTCGCATTCAGCAATTGGCGCCGCCGGACCTTCTGTATGAAGAACCTGAAAACAGTTTCGTTGCGCAATTCATTGGTGAAAACAACACTTTGGAAGGTGTTGTTAAATCCATCGACGGTGACTCGTGCGTGGTGGCGTTGGATGATGGGTCCGAGATCGATGCCAAACCCGTGAACGTCCACAAGGCGGGCGAACGTACCAAGGTTTCGATCCGTCCTGAACGTGTCGAGTTCAACAAAGACCGTCTGCACGCCGATGCGCATACGCTGAAGGCGACAGTGAAAGAATTCATCTATATGGGTGACGTGTTCCGCTTCCGCCTGTCTGTTGCGGGGAACGACGATTTCATCATCAAAACCCGGAACGCGCCGGATGCGGTCAAGTTGCGCCCAGGCCAAGAGGTCGAGATCGGCTGGCTGGCCCAGGACTGCCGGGCGCTTGACGCCTAATACAGAGAATCCCCGTGTGATCCGCCCGGGTGCGCGGGACATCAGATGATCGGGTTGCCCCGTGATCCGGTCTTCAAGGTTAAAATTAACGGGTGTAACAGGGAGTTAACTATGAAATTAACCAAAACCACTCTTTTGGCGAGTGCAGTTGCGGCAGTTGCCGGTGGCGCGATGGCCGAAGAGATGACGATCGTCTCGTGGGGCGGCGCGTATTCCAAATCGCAGCTCAAAGCGTATCATGAGCCCTATTCAGAAAAGACAGGCGTCACCATCCTGAATGACGACAGCTCGAACGAAGCGGTCGCCAAGCTGCGTGCGATGAACGAAGCGGGCAACATCACCTGGGATGTGGTTGACGTTGTGGCCTCGGACGCGATCCGCCTGTGCGATGAAGGGCTGGCGCTTGAGATCGATTTCGATACCCAACTGGCCCCGGCACCGGATGGAACACCGGCCTCTGAAGATTTCGGTGACCTTCTGGTCAGCGACTGTTTTATCCCGCAGATCGTTTATTCGACCACGTTTGGCTATCGCACTGATTTGGTCGGTGACAATCCACCCAGCGATATCTGCGCCGTGTTCGATTTGGAATCCTATCCCGGCAAGCGGTCGATGGAAAAGCGTGCGATTAACAACATGGAGTGGGCTCTGCTCTGTGACGGCGTCGCAAAGGATGACGTCTATGAGGTTCTTGCCACTCCGGAAGGTCAGGATCAGGCGCTGGCCAAGCTCGACACCATCAAGGACAGCGTTGTCTGGTGGTCTGCCGGTGCAGACACGCCGCAGCTTCTGGCCGACGGCGAGGTTATCATGGGTTCGACCTATAATGGCCGTCTGTTCAGCGTGATCGAAGAGCAGAAGCAGCCCGTCGCGATGCTGTGGGACGCGCAGATCTTTGACCTGGACGGCTGGATCATCCCCGCGGGCCTGAGCGAAGAGCGACAGCAGCGCGCGCTGGACTATATCATGTTCGCAACCGACACCCAGCGTCTGGCGGATCAGGCCAAGTACATCTCGTACGGTCCGGCCCGTGCCTCGTCGGCACCTTTGGTTGGCCAGCATGCCGAATTGGGTATCGACATGGCACCGCACATGCCGACCGATCCGGAGAATGCCAAGAACACGTTCCTGTACAACTACGAGTTCTGGGCGGATTACCGCGACGATATCGAAGCCAAGTTCCAGGCATGGCTAGCACAATAAGCCTGTCTTGAAACGCATGGTCGGGGCCGCCAATGGCCCCGACCCACCAAAGACCAAGGGACGCAGATGACTGACGCTACTCAATCCGGTCCGATGCTGGCCGCCGATGGCACGCCACTCAAGAAATCACTGGCGCGATCCCTGCGCCGCCGCAAGCTTCGGGCGCTGGCCCTTGTTGCGCCCTTGCTATTGTTTGTATTGCTCTCGTTTGTGATCCCGATCGTGTCGATGTTGTTACGGTCGGTTGAGAACAGCATCGTCGCTGAAACGCTCCCGCTAACTGTGGTTGAGCTGAAGAACTGGGATGCCGAAAGCGGAGATCTGCCCGACGAAGCCCTTTACGCCGCCTTTACCAAAGACATGGTCGCGGCCGTTGAGGCGAAAACGCATACGAGACTCGGCACGCGTCTGAACTATGAACAGACTGGCATGTCTTCGTTGTTCCGTAAATCAGGGCGTAATATCAAACGTCTGGACCTCGAAGCTGATGCGCCGTTCAAGGAAAAGCTGATTGAGATTCACGACGGTTGGGGAGATGTGGAAACATGGCGCACGATCAAGACCCATGCTGTGCCAATCACCAATGGCTATTTCCTGAACGCCGTCGATATGCGTCGCACGCCCGAAGGCGCGCAATCGCAGCCCGAAGACAAACAAATCCTGATCAAGCTGTTCGGGCGTACGTTATTCATGTCGCTGGTTATTACCGGGTCTTGCATTCTGTTGGCATACCCGGTCTCGTACCTGCTGGCGACGCTTCCGATGCGGGTTTCCAACATGTTGATGATCCTGGTGTTGCTGCCGTTCTGGACGTCGCTTCTGGTGCGGACATCAGCATGGAAAGTGATGTTGCAACAGCAGGGTGTGATCAACGAGACACTGGTCTGGCTGGGGCTTGTGGCGGATGATGCCCGGCTGGTGATCATCAACAATCAGATCGGCACGATTATTGCGATGACGCATATCCTGCTGCCGTTCATGATCCTGCCGATGTATTCGGTGATGCAAACGATCCCGCCATCCTACACCCGTGCAGCCAAGTCGATGGGGGCAACCAACTGGACAACCTTCTGGCGGATCTACTTCCCGCAATCCATCCCGGGAATCGGGGCGGGGTCGATCCTCGTATTCATTCTGGCCATCGGCTACTACATCACGCCCGAGATCGTGGGCGGCACCAAAGGTGTCTTCATCTCGAACCGGATTGCCTACCACATCTCGTCCTCGTTGAACTGGGGTTTGGCGGCGGCGCTGGGGACGATCCTGCTGGCAGTCGTTCTGTTGCTCTACTGGTGCTACGACAAGATCGTGGGCATCGATAACGTGAAACTGGGATAAAGATCATGGCAGCACTTACACCTATATCCCGCAAACCGTTGTCGGTCGTCCTGCCGGCGGTCGCCATTGCCGGAGGTCTCGTCGGAATGTTCGTCGGAGCCGGGCAGGGCAATGTCCTGCTGGGCATCCTGATCGGAGCCGCATTGATGGCGGCTCTGGCCTGGGTCTATATCACGTTGCTTGACAATGAACGTGTAGCGCGCTGGATCACCGTATTGGGGTTTGCCGCCATCGGGTTCATCTTTGCCGGGATTACTGGTCTGATCGTTGGGCTACTGGTCGGATGGTTTTTTGCCTTCTTCATCTTCTGGCTGTACGAGGGCCGCTATCGGCAAAAGTTATTGCCCTATCTGACAGGTCGGCAGGTGTTTGAGCATTACCTGTTTCGCGTGATTTGCGGCGCCATCTTTGTCTTTCTGATCACGCCGATCCTTGTGGTCCTGCCGCTGTCGTTCAACGCACAGGACTTCTTCACCTTCACGCCCGAGATGCTGCGGCTGGACCCTGAGGGATACTCGCTGAAACATTACCGTGATTTCTTCACCAACAATGAATGGCAGCGCAGCTTCAAAAACTCGCTGATCATCGCGCCGATTGCGACGATCATTTCAGTGTCTCTGGGGACATTGGCGGCCATCGGCCTCAGCCAGAGCCACGTGCCGGGGCGTCGGGCCATCATGGGCATCCTGATCTCACCGATGATCGTGCCACTGATCATCTCTGCGACCGGTATGTTCTTTTTCTACAGCGATATTGGGCGTTTCCTTGAGGGTACGCTGGGCATGGACAAGAACTTCGTGGGTTATGTGAAGGTCATCCTTGCCCACGCGGTTCTGGGCATTCCTTTCGTGATCATCACAGTGACGGCGACTTTGGTCGGGTTCGATCAGTCGCTGACGCGCGCGGCCGCGAATATGGGGGCAGGGCCGGTGCGGACCTTCTTCAAGATACAGATGCCGCTGATCCTGCCGGGGGTGATCTCGGGCGGGTTGTTCGCTTTCATCACTTCGTTCGATGAAGTAGTGGTGGTGCTGTTTGTCGGTTCCGCCAGCCAAAAAACACTGCCGTGGCAGATGTTCACTGGCCTGCGCGAACAGATCAGCCCGACCATTCTGGCGGTGGCGACGATCCTCGTGGTCATCTCAATTGCGCTGCTGACCACGGTCGAACTGCTGCGGAGGCGGTCCGAACGTTTGCGGGGCCTCAGCCCGGCTTGACGCGACTCGAAAGCTGATTTAGCGATTTCACCATGCACCCCGGTCACGATGGCGTCGTGACGCAAGGCGGGGTGCATGGCTCTCGGTTCCCGAGGCCGCTTGTCCTGAACGCCGGGGCTTGTGGCCGGGCGGTGCCTGTCCGGCATTGAGGAGAGACCAAATGACTGACTTGCAAAATCGCCCCGAGTTTTTCACGTGCCACAATGGCGACAAGGCTCCGTTGCCCTTCAGCAAAGCCGAATACACCCGGCGTTTGGCCAGACTGCGCGCGACGATGGCGACGCGTGATATCCCGGCAGTGCTGCTGACGTCTATGCACAACATCGCTTACTACTCGGGCTTTCTGTATTGCGCGTTCGGCCGTCCGTATGGCTGCGTTGTAACGCAAGAGAACTGCACCACGGTATCGGCGAATATCGATGCGGGCCAGCCGTGGCGGCGCTCGGTCGAGGAAAACGTGATCTATACCGACTGGAAGCGGAACAACTACTGGCGCGCGGTGGCTAGCCTGATTGGCTCGGCCCGTCGGATCGGCATCGAAGGTGATCACATGACGCTGGCAATGCGGGATACGGCGCTGGACATGTTAGGCGGGCCGGATCTGGTGGATATCGCTCCGGACACGATGGCTGCTCGGATGGTGAAATCTGCGGAAGAGATCGCGTTGATTAAGGGCGGCGCGCGCACGGCGGATGTTGGCGGCGCAGCCATTCACGCCGCAATTCGCGAAGGCGCGACCGAGATCGAGGTTGCCATGGCAGGGCGCGACGCAATGGAGGCCGAAATCGCGCGTGCCTATCCGGATGCGGAATACCGAGACACCTGGGTCTGGTTCCAGTCCGGCCTGAACACCGACGGCGCGCATAACCCGGTTACCAAACGTGCGCTGCAAAAAGGCGATATCCTTTCACTGAACTCGTTTCCGATGATCTCGGGCTATTACACCGCTTTGGAGCGCACCCTGTTTCTCGGAGAACCAGACGCGGAAAGTTTGCGTGTCTGGAAGGCCAACGTCGCCGCGCATGAACTTGGCCTGAGCCTGATCAAACCCGGCGCGACCTGCTCGGGTATCACTGCCGAGATCAACCGCTTCTTTGCGGATGAAGGCCTGCTGCAGTACCGATCCTTTGGCTACGGCCATTCGTTTGGCATCCTCAGCCACTACTACGGCCGCGAGGCCGGGCTGGAGCTGCGTGAGGATATCGATACTGTGCTGGAGCCGGGCATGGTTGTCTCGATTGAGCCAATGCTGTGGATCCCCGAGGGCCAGAAGGGCGCAGGCGGGTATCGCGAGCATGACATTCTGGTTGTCGAGGAAACCGGTGCCGAGAATATCACCGGTTTCCCATATGGTCCGGAACACAACACGATCGGCGCCTGATGGCATTGCAAGGAAGGGTCATCGACCCTTCCTTACTTCTGTTCCTATGGTGGGGTTGATTGTCCGGTTCAGCGGTGTGTATCTGACGATACTGTTGGAAAGGATGTGCCGTGGGACAATTCGAACTGCCATCGGATACGGGTGTCTGTTTTATCAACCTCGACCGGGTACCGGAACGGGCCAGCTTCATGGAAGACCAGTTCGCCCACACCGGTCTGGTTGGCGCCCAACGGTTCAGCGCATTGGACGCGCAGCAACCCGGAGCACTTGAGGACAATGGCTATGTTCCCGGAACCGGCGTCCGTTGGGGCTTGAAACAAAGTGAAATCGCCTGTTTCGAAAGCCACCGCGCCGTTTGGCAGACCGCAGTGGACCAGAGGCTGAGGGCGGTTGCGGTCTTTGAGGACGATGTTGAGATGTCCGCGCAGGCGGGTGGGGTCATCACTGCGCTACTGGATGGCGGAGACGGGTTTGACCTCATCAAGCTGGATTACTCGCCGCGGTCCATGCGGTTCGGGGCATTGCAGAGGATTGCAGATGTCCCGGTCAGACCAATGCTGGAAATGGCCCCTAGCGCGGCCGCCTATATCGTGACGCAGGCGGCCTGTAGAAAACTGCTTTCCTGGTCGGAGCAGTTTTCCGACCACCTGGACGACTTCATCTCGATCCCGCGTCCGGATTGGTGCATGTATCAGTGCTTTCCGGCGATAGGAGTTCAGGTGATCTGGTCGAAAAAACAGGAACAGACCGCCGAAACCGTCAAGGTCAGTGAGCGGTCGCAGGACCAGAAAACCAACAGCGGTTTGGACAAGGGGCCATTGTGGTTCCGCGTTCGGCGCGAACTGCAGGCGGCGGGGCGCAAGCTGTACTGGCGCACTGGCGGTCAGCGCCGTTTGTTGGATGATGGCGGGTTCGTCGGGTTCATTCCATGCGCCGACGACCTGAGCGTGTGACCATTAATCAGGCTCTGAATCCCCCGATTTCTGCCACGCAACGCATAAGCGTTAACAAAACTAACGATTTGATATAATCTTTCAGTGTTTTTGTGGTTAACGTTTGGGTGTTTGGTGTGGGGCAGACAATTTACGAAAAATACGGCGGTTTCAAAACCATTAGCCGGATCGTGATGACATTCTACGAAATGGCCTTGGAATCCGATCAAATTGGCGGCCATTTCGAAGACATCGACATGCCTCGTTTGATCGACCACCAAACCAAATTCGTGTCTTCCTTGGTGGGTGGGCCTGCATCTTTCAGTGATGATCGGATCGAAGCGGTTCACCGGCACCTCAATATCTCACATGCGGATTTTGACGAAATGGCCGAGCTGTTTGGCGAAGCACTGGCCATGCACGGGATGGAAGACAGCCATATCAAAATCGCCCTGAATGCCATCGAGTCCAAACGTTCAATCATTGTCGCGCGTGACGCCGCATGAGTATTCTGGCCATCAATGAGCAGCTGCTTCGGGCGATCGGAGTTGGTGTTGCGGTCGTTCGCGCCTCGGATTTGAGTTTCGTATTTCACAACGGGCCGTTCGCGGAATGGTTCGGTAAACCAGAGGAAGGGCAGACGCTGCTGGATTTGATTCCGTCGCTTGATCTGCGCGAATTGGAAGACGTTAAGCAATCCGGCCTGCGGTATTCGGTTGAACTGCAAATCAAGCCAAAGCGCAGAACGATGATATTCGCGACAACTGTGTCGCTGGCAAGCGGCCTGTCCGAACAGGTTTTGATAATCGAATGCCAGAACATCACCCGCATCCGCGAACTGGAAAGCATGATTGACAGCTACTCGACTATGGTCGAACGCAACACACGTGAATTGGAGCGTGAAAAAGAGCGGGTTGAACGGTTGCTGCTGAACCTGATGCCGCGCGCGGTGTACGAAGAGTTCAAGACGTTTGGCGTTGTCACGCCTCAGCTATACGATCAGGTGTCGGTGGTGATGCTGGATTTCGTGGGCTTCACGGATTTCGCGGCCAAGACCGACCCGACCGTGACACTGAGTGAGCTGAACGACATTTTCACTGCCTTCGACCGCATCGTTGAACAGTTCGGGTGTGAGCGGATCAAGACCATTGGCGACGCCTATCTTGCAGTGTCGGGTATGCCCGATGCGACGCCGGACCATGCAACCGCAGTAGCGCATTGTGCGGTGCGTTTCCTGCGGTATCTCGAGCGGCGCAATGAAAGCCACCCGCATAAATGGCAGGCCCGGATCGGTTTGGGTATGGGGGCTGCTGTGGGCTCGGTCGTGGGGATACAGAAATACGTCTATGACGTGTTCGGTCCGGCGGTTAACATTGCTGCGCGCCTGCAAGTCTTTGCAAACCCTATGAATATCGTTGCTCCGGAAGAGATGAAATACGCCCTGATCGACGAGTTTCAGGTCTCGGACATCGGGCGTGTGGACATCAAGGGCATGGGTGAAATGGATCTGATCAATGTGACGTCTGGCCTTAGCGTGCCGCGGCCGTTGTCGCGCTTCTGACCATTAATCGTCCTGCGGGACAAGTCCCAGACCGCGCAGATAAATGCCGATCCCAGACTCCAGCAAATCCTCGGGCGGGAAGGGGGAGCTTGCGCCGGTATTGCGGGCGAACAGTTCGACAACACCGTGGCTCATGGCCCAGATATGGGCGCTGAACATCGACGCGGGCGGGCGTTTTTCGGGCGGGATGTGCTGCGACAGGTCAGAGGCTGCTTTTTCCAGCACCGCTTTTGCCCGGTTCGCCGCGAGCGCCAGTTCGGGCGTGCGGTTGATGGAAATGCCGCTTTCGAACATGGCGATGTAATGACCCGGGTGCTTGCGTGCAAAGGCCAGGTATGCGCGGCCCGTCGCCTCGAACGCGGCCAGGGCAGAGGGCTGGCCTTTGTCATAAGCGTATTGCATCAGGTCCGCGAACATCTCATACCCTTGGCGGGCGGCCTCGGCGATCAGGTCTTCGCGCCCGTGGAAATGCCGATAGACCGCAGCTGGTGTGACCCCTGCGGTTTTGGCAGCCTCGGACAAGGTAAAGCCAGTCGGGCCTTTTTCCTCGATCAAAGACAGCGCAGCCTCGATAAGAGCCTGTTTCAGGTTCCCATGGTGATACCCGCGTTTCGTCATCCCCGTTTCAGGTGCCTTTGCTGTTTAAGCTGTCGGAATACATGACATAATCCGCGTTGTGGCCTTCGTCCACTATTGGTCATGCGTCCCAGATTTCCGGCCCGCCGCAGATTTTGGGATCATTCGGCCCGATGGCGTCCTCGTCCTTTTCATCATAGTCCAACGCATGCAGCACGGTGCGAATGGCTGCCAGCCGCGCGCGTTTCTTGTCGTCGGACCGGACGATGGTCCAGGGGCAATGCTCGGAATGGCTGCGGGTCAGGGTTTCCGAGATCGACTCGCTGTATTCGTCCCATTTGTTCAGGCCTGCTACGTCGATCGGGCTGAGTTTCCACTGTTTCAGCGGGTCCGTTTCTCGGGACAGGAACCGGTTCAGTTGCTCGGCACGGCCGACATTCAGCCAGAACTTGAACAAGGTGATCCCGTCATTGACCAGCCCGGTTTCCAGCGGCAGAACCTGCCGAAAAAAACGTTCGCGCTCTTCTGCTGTACAGAAACCAAACACGTTTTCGACGACGCCGCGGTTATACCAACTTCGGTCGAAGAACACGATCTCACCGGCTGCGGGAAGATGCTGAATGTACCGTTGAAAGTACCACTGGCTGCGCTCTGTATCCGAAGGTTTGCTGAGCGCGACGTTGCGCGCGCCGCGCGGGTTCAGGTTTTCGCGGAACCGCTTGATCGTGCCGCCTTTGCCTGCCGCATCCCGGCCCTCGAAAATGAGGGCTACACGTCTATCGGTCTCTTTTACCCAGGACTGCATTTTGACTAGTTCAATCTGCAGTTTTTCCATTTCTTTTTCGTATTCCTTACGCTTCATGCGTTCGTCGTAAGGGTAGGTCGGGTTCAGAATGCCGTCCTTTTCAGACTTTACAATGGCTGAACGCACCTCTTTCGGGGCATCCTTTTTGAAGTACTTTTCGATGGAACCTTTTTCGGAACGGGCCATGTGTTACCTCGCCATAAAAGCCATATCCTACTATGGATTAGCCGTGCGCTTAACGCAAACCCGCACGTTGCGCGGCGCGGTCGATGGCGGCGGCAACCTCGGGGGCGGCCACGACCTGCGGCATGTGCCCGATGCCCGGCAACTCGATCAGTTCGGCACCGGGAATTTCGTCGATCAACCGATGTGAATGCCACTCAAGGCCGACGGTGTCATCGGCGGTGCCGTGAACGATTTCGGTCGGGACGTCGATCTCGCCGTACCGGGGTCGCAGGGCAGTGACCTCTTCCAACAGATTGGCGCGCTGCTTGGCGTTGGCGTGCATCGAATTTCGGCGCATGGTCAGACCTGGGCCGAAGTGATCGGCATAGCCCGCAGGGGCCGTCTGGGGCGCGAACACGCCGTCCAGCGCTTTTTCGACGTACCAATTAGGTGCAAAAGCCGTGATCAAGGGCAGGGTTACTGCGCTGCCGACCGAGGTGGACGCCAGTTGGTTGAAACCGTCCAGAGGTGTCTCCCACGGGATCGCGGCGGGCGCGATTAGAACCATTGCCGAAATATTGTCGGGTCGTGTCACGGCCCAGGCGAGCGACACTGATCCACCATAGCTTTGGCCTGCGACGATGGGTTTTTCGGCACCAAGCAGGGCAGCGGCCTTTTGCAGGATTTCCGCCTGTTCTTTGATGGTTTCCCCGTCTGGGTTGAAACCGGCACTGTAGCCTAATCCAGGGCGATCAAATACGATCACGCGGTAGTTTTCAGCCAGTATCGGGGCCAGCGCAAAGGTCATGTCGCGCGTGTTGCCGCTGGACCCGTGAATCAGTACTACGTTCGGCCCTTCGCCCATCACAACGGCATGGACGGGCACGCCGTCAACTTCGACAATCTGACCTTCAGGGGGGAAGGTGGCCTCAGCGCGTGCCTCGTTCCGGGCTGCACGCCAAATTGCGACGGCCCATAGCATGACCATCAAGATCAGAACTATGATGCCGACGCGTAACATGGGGTCAGGCCCTCAGATCAGTTTGATCAACACCGATCCGGCTGATGTCGTAGGGCGTGGTGCCGTAAATCTCACTGATCCAGTTGCCATAAAGCAGATGCGCATGACTGCGCCATCTGTTTTGCGGCGTTTGGGTCGGATCGTCATCCGGATAGTAGTTCATCGGCACGTTGATCGGCGTGCCATTGGCGACGTCCCGGTCATACTCCTGTTTCAGAGTATCGCTGTCGTACTCGAAATGATTGAAGATATAGATAGCCCGGTGCGTCCGATCTTCGACCAGGCACGGCCCCACATCATCGCTACCCAGCAAGGTCACCAAGCCGTTCGCGGCGTCGATCTCATTCTGTTTCATCTCGGTCCAGCGGCTGACCGGAATCACGCAATCGTCCGAAAACCCGCGCAAGAACGGTGAGGCCGCGTTGAGGTTGGAATGACGGAAACAGCCGAAGGCCTTGGCGTCCAGCATATGTTTCTGCACGCCGTGGAAATGGTTGATCATCGCCATCCCGCCCCAGCAGACGCCAAAGGTCGAATGCACATTTGTCTGTGTCCATTCGAAAACCTCGCGCATTTCGTCCCAATAGGTGACGTCGGTAAAATCCAGATGCTCAATCGGCGCGCCGGTGATGATCAGGCCATCAAATTTCTCGTTTTTGACCTCCTGAAAAGGGCGGTAGAACTCAGCCATATGCTCAGCAGCGGTGTTCTTGGTCCGATGCTCGGTCATGCGTATCAAAGATAGGTCAATCTGCAGCGGAGTCGCCCCGATCAGGCGCGCGAACTGGTTCTCGGTCTGAATCTTTTTGGGCATCAGGTTCAGCAACCCGATCCGCAGAGGGCGAATATCCTGACGCATCGCCTGATCCTCGGCCATGACCGAGACGCCCTCTTTGGTGAGGACATCAAATGCAGGAAGGTCGGAGGGGATCTTAATCGGCATCAGATTCAAGCCTTTGGAGTTTCAGTGTAGAAGCGGAAACTAAGCGTCGTTCGCGCGGGTCTCAAGGGTTCGCTCGATCAACTCATCGAAATCAGCCGCGTCACGAACCTTGTGCATGTCGTCGGCGGTGACAGTGACGCCCCAGTTCTGGGCCATCGCCTGATAACGCGGCTGGCGATGCGCCAGTGCCTGCGCATAGGTCCAGCGGATGAACGCGTCAGGGTCCACGTCCTCGGATCGGCAGTCGTGTTGGCTCAGGTAATCGTTCCAAACACGGGTCAGAAATTCGGGCTGATATGACATTGGCTTGGGCGCCTTGTCGAAACGGCGGATCAGCTCGGCCGTATGGTCCTCGTCCCCTTGAATCCAGATCATCAGGGTCTGGCGGGACAATTCGGATAGAACGTGATCCGTTGGGTTTGTCGGGTCCACCCATTCGCAGATCGACCCGCCCGTGTCACAAATGAAATGTAGATATCTGTACAGGCGCTGCGCCCGGTCGATGAAGTACTCGGTGTCCAAAAGCGCGTGAATTTCAGCCTGTCGGAATTGCTCCTGCCTGCGTTTGTATTCGGGCAGATCCAGGCCACCCAGCTCTGGGTTTCCGGGCTTGCCCAGATAAGCGGCTACGGGGGTCAGGTTTTCGAACGATATATTCGATCCAATAAAGATCGAATCCGAAAGCAGAAGCTGACGCAGAAAAGGAACCTTCATCGCCTCGGCTTTGGCGTTATCGGCGATGTATTCGCCCATGTAACGGGTGCCTATGCGATAATCGATCGAGTAATGAAACCAGTCGCCGGAATCGCGCAGGACGTTGGACACATAAGTCTTGCCCAGACCTGACATGCCAAAAAACAGCACCTTTTTCCGCGCCGCGCCGCGCCAGTCTTTTGCCGAGCCGTAGATCATCGTCCGCTGTCCCTTTTTTCCGACCTAGCTAAAACGGGCGGCGGGCGGCGTCAATCGCGTGCGCCTGCGCGGTTGAGGATCAATAGCCCCAGCGCAAGGATGGCGAAACCCAGATATGCCTGCGGCGGTAGGGCCTCATCCCGCAAAGCCGCGCCCAGTACGATGGCGACAGGAGGGATGACCAGCGTGACCAGCAACAGATTCCCCGCACCCGCCATGGCCAGAACCCGGTAGTACAACAGGTAGGCTCCGGCCGTGGCAATCAAAGCGTAATAGCCAATCGCCGCCCACGTGATAAGGGGCAAGTCCATACGTGGCACGCCATCGACCAGCAGTGTGATAGGCAGGATCAGCAGGGTCGATCCGGTCAACATACCGGCTGCAGCGACGACAGGGGGTAGTTCGGACAAAGTGGCTCGCGCCCAAGCACCCGCCAGAGCGTAGGATACCGTGCCTGCAATGACGGCCAGTTGGGCCATGCTCTGCAGGTCGAAACTGGCAAAGTTCCGTATCCCGATTGCAACTGTAACTCCAAGAAATCCAAGCCCAACTCCGATAGCGCGCGTGCGGCTGAGGCGTTCATCCTTGAAAAACAACGCCGCGACTATGACACCGAAAATGGCCGTCATTGCATTCAGGATCGAGGTCAGGCCTGTCTCGATGTAGAGCTGTCCCCAGGCCATCAGCGAAAACGGAATTGCGTTATTCAGCAATCCCATGACCAGGAACGCCAGCCAAACGCGAGGGCCGTGTGGAATGGTCAACCGCCGGAAAAAGACCACAAGCCAAAGCGCCAGCATTGCCCATAAAACCCGATGAAGCACTGAGGTCATTACTGGGATCGTGTCCAGCGCGATCCGGATTGACAAGAACGATGCGCCCCAGATCAGACCCAGCAAAAGAAGCTCGGCCCATGCTTTCGGTGAGAGGTGTTTTTGTGCTTCCATGCAACCTTTTCGCACTGTCTGGGCGCCCGTTTCGACCCGAAACCTGCGCAAAGAAAAACCCCGCCGAAACAGCGGGGCTTATTTGTTTGGGATCAGGCCTGGAATTAGTTCAGAGCGTATGTGATCTGAAAGCCAACGCTCCAAGCCGAGTTGCCCGAGAATTCACCGCCGGTTGTGGTGGTCGCGTCACCGATATCGGTATAGCGAACGCCGCCGGATATCTGGGCGTTTTCAAAGCTGTATGTGCCACCAAGGCCCAGGCTCCAGAAGCCGTCGGTCGGGCCGAGGTTCGTAACCGGTGTGTCCGATGACGTTTCATATCCCGCTGTGATCGCGCCCGAGAACTCCTCGGAGAACTGGTATCCCAGACCCAGAGTGTAAGTGAACGTGTCGTCAGCATAATCGACCAGGTTTTGGTTTGCTGCGCCGACGTAAACCTCCGGGGCCAGGACGGTCTGCGGCCAGTCAACCCAGCGGATCGAACCAAACAGCAAGGTTTTGGGTGCGACACCGGTCTGGAAATCCAGGTTTACCGACTGAGGCGTCTCAACCTCGGTTTCATCGTTCACTGTCACAAGCGCCGCCGGGACGGGGGGGACGCGATTGATCGATTCCGTCGAGTCGAAATTGTGCGTGATTTTTGAGTTGTAGGTCAAAGCCACGCGTGCCGCGATGTCGGGGCGTTCCCACGCGACACCTACGACGTAACCAAAGTCAATCTCGGCATCGGATTCAAATTCGTAGCCGGCAACCACCGGGACTGCGACGTTTGCCTTCGCCCGTTGGGCGCGCACACCGCCGATGGCGCTGAAGCCCCCATCGATCTTGTAGCGGAGCAGTGCCGTGATCGCGTCAACATCCGCCGTTGCGCGCAGAACGTCGGAACGACCACCAACAGGTGCTGTTGGGTTTTGCGACAGAGGGTAATTTGTCGGATACCGCACATCTGCGCCAAAGGGCTCATCGTAGACGAGTGCGAAATCCAGACGATCGGTGAAGGCGCGTTTGTAGGCCAGATGCGGAGTGAAGAAGTCGTTGGCAATATTGCCGGAGTCGACGCCGAACTGCTCACCGCTAACGTCAGGGTTGGTGTAGCCGAGACGAAACTGTACAACGGACCCTTCTTCGAACAGGATGTTGACGCCTTGGCCGCTGCGATCAAGGCCACCCGCATAGGCTCCTGTCGCCCCGACACAGACTGCGCACGCCTGTAGTAGCGCTTTTTTCATTAGTTCCTCCCTTAAGGTCTCCTGTAGGTCAGGCATGGGTTATTGAGTGGTTACGATCGACCTGACTTATGGTGCTCGATACTTTCTTAAGGCCTATTAATCCGTCAACTGGTGACGGTGCGTTATTACTGGTGATTGTGGCGTGAATCTGTTGCTAAACTGTTACGATTCTCGGCCTGGACGTTCATAAAGATGCCCGAGAAGATCACGGCGGCCCCCAGCAGGGTCCAGTGATCCAGTGGCTCGTGGTACAGAATCATGCCGACCACCGCGATTGTCGGCAGGCGGGCAAAATCGAATGGCACCACCACGGTCGCCGGGGCAATGGCCAGCGCGTTGGTGATGCAGTAATGCGCCAACAGGCCTGCCAGACCCACTAGTAAGAGAAAAGGCGCGGTGGCGGTTGTGGGCAGCGAAATCTGGCCGTCGATGCCAGCCGCAATCAGGCCCAGAACAGCCTGCATAACAGTCAGCCAGAACATGATGCAGCCGATACTGGCAAACCGAGTCAGGGTTTTGGTGGAAATGGTGGTCAGCGCAAAGAAAACTGCCGAAAGGGCGGCTGCCAGAACGCCCGCGCTCAGGGGTACGGCACCGGGGCGGGCAACAATCAGGATGCCGGCAAAGCCGATCAGGGCCGACAACAACCGAACCGGCGTCAGCCTTTCTTTCAACAGCAGAGGGGACAGTAAGATAACCCAGATGGGTTGGGTAAACTCCAGCGCAAAAACCTGCGCCAGTGGGATGACCGAGACTGAATAGAACCACAGGTTCTGGCCTGTGAAGTGCATTAGGTTCCGGATACCGTGCAAACCCAGCTTGTATTTCGAAACCTGATGCCATTTGCCAGTGAACGACAAGACCAGCGCGACCACGCAGATGCCGACAAGGCTGCGGTAGAACATGATCTCAAAAGTATCATGCGTGACACTCAGCTCTCGTCCGGCAACGGCCATGGAAGAAAACGAGGCAATAGCCCCGGTCATCCAAAGCGCGGCCTTGCCGATCTGCGGTTTGCTGCTGTCCATTCACCTGCCTGTGGGAATCGCGCGTTCCTGGCTGAACTTAAACAAAAAAGCCGGGACAGTGCCCGGCTTTTTGTTATTCCCACTCGATTGTTCCCGGAGGTTTCGAAGTGATGTCATAAGTGCATCGGTTGATGCCTTTGACCTCATTGATGATCCGCGTGGCGGTTTCGCCAAGGAATTCATGGGTAAATGGATAATAGTCAGCGGTCATGCCATCGACCGAAGTCACCGCCCGCATGGCGCAGGCATAGTCGTAGGTCCGCCCGTCGCCCATCACGCCTACGGTGCGGACCGGCAGGATGGCAACAAAGGCCTGCCAAATCTCGTCATATAGCCCGTGCTTGCGAATCTGGTCGATGTAAACCGCATCGGCCTCGCGCAGGATTTCCAATTTCTCGCGGGTGATCTCGCCAGGGCAACGGATTGCCAGGCCGGGGCCAGGGAAGGGATGGCGGCCGATGAAGCTCTGCGGCAGGCCCAACTCACGACCCAGCGCGCGGACCTCGTCCTTGAACAGCTCGCGCAGGGGTTCGACCAGTTTAAGGCCCATCTTCTCAGGCAGACCGCCCACATTGTGGTGCGATTTGATGGTGACCGAAGGACCGCCCGAGAACGAGACCGATTCGATCACGTCTGGATACAGCGTGCCCTGTGCCAGGAACTCGGCGCCTTCTATGGTGTCGGCGTGTTTCTGGAACACGTCGATGAAAAGCTTGCCAATGATCTTGCGCTTGGTCTCGGGGTCGGACTGGCCGTCCAATTCGCCCAGGAACAGGTCGCTTTCATCCGCATGGATCAGTTGGATGTTGTAGTTGTCGCGGAACATGCCAACGACTTCCTGCGCCTCGTTCTTGCGCAGTAGGCCGTGGTCGACGAACACACAGGTCAGCTGATCGCCAATTGCTTCGTGGATCAGGATCGCCGCGACCGAGCTGTCGACGCCGCCGGACAGGCCGCAGATGACCTTCTTTTCCCCGACCTGTTCGCGGATTTTTCGGATCATCTCGTCGCGATAGGCGCCCATGGTCCAGTCGCCGCTGAACCCGGCCAGTTTGACGAAATTCTCATACAGTTTCGCGCCCTTTGGGGTGTGATGCACCTCGGGGTGGAACTGAACGGCATAGAAGTGACGGTTGGTGTCGGCGGTAATCGCAAAGGGTGCATTGGGCGAGGTTCCGAAGACCTCAAACCCCGGGGCAATTTCGCTGACGTGGTCGCCGTGACTCATCCAGACTTGCTCGTCTCCGCCGGTGAACCAACCGTCCAGAATATCCAGCTGGCCTTTCGGCGTGACAAAAGCCCGTCCGAACTCGGCGGTGCCGTGGCCGCTTTCGACCTTGCCGCCCAGCTGGTGCGTCATCACTTGCTGGCCATAGCAGATGCCGAGGATCGGCACGCCATAGTCAAAAATCTCTTGCGGGACGCGGGGGGAACCCTCGCGCGTCACGCTGTCCGGCCCGCCCGAGAAGATCACGGCCTTGGGCGCCATTTCGCGCACAAAGTCCATCGTGACTTTCTGGTAGGGGTGGATTTCGCAATAGACATTCAACTCGCGCAGGCGGCGTGCGATCAGCTGCGTCACCTGGCTGCCGAAGTCGATGATCAGAAGGCGGTCATGGGATGTCTGGCTCATGACTGGCTCTTAGGTCGCGCGGCGGTTATGTGCAAGCGTTATGAAGGCGTTTCCAGTCAGATACAAAGGGAGATCGGATCAATGACCACCATTCGTTTCGTGAACGCGACACAGGAAGACGCTGGGGCGGTCACCGAGTGTGTCGCAGCGGCCTATGCTGAAGCGCGCAAAACAATTGCTGATCTTCCGGATGTGACGGCTGGTATCGCAGCGGACATCACGGAACATCGGGTGGTGTTAGCTCGTACAGAGTCCGGTTTGGCCGGAGTGATCATTTTTGACCGGCTGGGCGCCGAGATGAAGGTTTTCAACTTGGCCGTTTCACCAAAGACGCAAGGACAGGGGATTGCCGGGAAACTATTGGCTACGGCCGAGGCAGAAGCGCGCGAGGCAGGATGCTCGCATATGATCCTGCGCACCCACCGGCTGATGCGGGGAACACGCGCGATCTATGCGCATCTGGGTTGGGTTGAAACGGAAATTAGCGGCAATTCCGTCGCGATGGAAAAAACGCTCTAAGCCTGCGTTTTAACCCATTGATTCCGACTTTTGACTACCACGGTGAGAAGCGCGGCTGACATCCGCCCGATAGCTCCAGATCGCAATGATGGACCAGCACAGAATGTAGAAAAAGCCCGTAACGATAAGCACCTCACCGGGAACTGGACCCACATCGGCCCGGTCGATGGCTTGCTTGAAACTATCGACCGGAGTCGGATGGACTGAGATTTTCACGCAGAAAGCCAGGCTCTGGATCAGCAGAATCCAAAGATAGTTCCTGCGGATTCGGCGCCCGATCGCGATCATCTGGCTGACATGGTAGCGCGGGTGCAGATAGTCCTGCGCCAGAACTTTCTGCCAGTTCTCCTCCATATGAAGATCACCATCATAAAGCAGCGGTGCATAGAAATGGGTCTCGAGCCATCTGGCCCGCGCGCGCCATACGTTGAAGTATCGGTAGCGCCGCGCCTCGAGCATCAGGAACAGGATGATCAGAATGCCCACAAGCACCAGGGGTAGGGGTGAGGCCTCGGGCGAAGAAAAGGAAATCGACAACGCGACACCCAGCGTGACAACCGCCCAGTTCGTCGTTGTGTCCAATCGGGTCCGCCAGATTGTACTGCGATAAACCTCACCTCGGTACAGGTGTGCGACGGCGCCAATTTCCGCCGCATCAAGGGACTTTCTTTCAATTGATGTGGAAGGTGCTTTTTGCGTTTCCGATTCCATGCTCCTATCATGAACATTAGGAAAAACGGGTCAAAACAATTTCGAAGTGGCAATCATGTCGCTTTTACCCCTATTGCGCCGTAATCCACGTCTGATGTGGTCGGCGGTTCCGGTAACACGATTTGCAACGTGAACATGACTAACGGGATTATCTCATGGCAGAGGCAAACACCCGACGCAGAGCAAGAGGCGGTGGCGGAGCCGCCCGCCGGGCCGAGCGCACCGCGGTTCGTATCGAAACGGCGAAGTACATCGAACGGAATATTCCGAATTTCGAGGTTCTCAACGAAGAAGCGTTGGAGATCATCGAGACAAATGCGGAAACCATTCTGGCCGAGGTCGGCGTCAACTTTGTTGACAACCCGGCCGCGTTGCAGCGTTGGAAAGACGCTGGCGCCGATGTTGATGGCGAGCGCGTACGCATCCCACGCGGTTTGGCGCGTGAACTGATCAAAACGGCACCCAGCGAATTCACCCAGCACGCCCGCAACCCGGAGAAGTCGGTGGTAATCGGTGGCCGCAATCTGGTCCTGGCACCGGTCTACGGTCCTCCGTTCGTGCGCGATATCCATGGCGGTCGTCGCTATGCGACCATGGACGATTTCAACAAGTTCGTGAAACTGGCCTATATGTCCAAATGGCTGCACCATTCGGGCGGGACCGTGTGTGAACCGACCGACATTCCGGTGAACAAGCGTCACCTGGACATGCTGATGGCGCACATGACCCTTTCGGACAAACCGTTCATGGGCTCGGTTACCGATCCCAGTCGGGCGCAGGATTCGGTTGATATGTGCGGTATTCTGTTCGGCAAAGAGTTCGTGCAGGAAAACACTGTCATGACCTCTCTGACCAACATCAACTCGCCGATGACCTTCGACGATGTGATGATGGGCTCGCTTGAAGTCTATGCGAAAAACAATCAGGCCTGCATCATCTCTCCGTTCATTGTCGGCGGTGCGATGGCCCCGGTTTCGGTGGCAGGTACGCTGACGCAGGTTCTGGCCGAAGTTATGGCGGGTGTGGCATACAGCCAGATCATTCGTCCAGGCGCACCTGCGATCTTTGGTGCCTTCGTATCGTCGATCGACATGAACTCGGGTGCACCGACCTTTGGTACTCCCGAGGCGTCGATGGTCACCTATGGCGCGGGTCAGCTGGCGCGACGTCTGAGCCTGCCGTTCCGCTCTGCCGGATCGTTCTGTGGCTCGAAGCTGCCGGATGCGCAGGCGGCATATGAAACCGCAAACTCGCTGAACATGGGCCTGATGGCCGGTGTGAACTTCATGCTGCACTCTTGCGGCTGGCTGGAAGGCGGTCTGGTCGCGGACTTTGAGAAGTTCGTCATGGATGCCGATCAGTTGGGCGTTCTGCACGGTCTGGCCAAAGGCGTTGCCTATGACGAGAACGCGCAGGCGATGGAGGCTATCCGTGAAGTCGGTCCTGGTGGCCACTATCTGGGTTGCGCACATACCCAGGCCAATTTCAAAGAGGCGTTCTGGAAAAGCGAAGTGCTGGACTACAAGCCTTTTGAGACCTGGGAAGACGAAGGCGGGCGTGACACACGGACACTGGCCGCCGCGCGGGTCGAGCATCTGCTGGCCAACTACCAGCAGCCGCAACTCGACCTGACAGTCAACGCCGCGCTGAACGAATACGTCGCGGAAAAGAAAGCATCCATGCCGGATGCCTTCACCTGATCACTGATATTGCGAGGCGCGGCTGGCTTTATACAGCTGCGCTTCGCCCAGCAACGCAATCAGCAGGTCAAGATGGCGCACCAGCGAATAGGCCGCGTCTTCCCCTAACCGCTGCGCGTTAACCTCTCGTTCCATTTCCATCAGCCGAACCAGTGCTGCACCTGTCACGGGCAGCGAGCCGTATCCCAGAATACGTTGCAGATGCCGTTCCCGGTCATAGTCCTGCGCCCCGAGTTTTGCGGCCCGAGCCAGCAGGCGGGGGCGGCGGAGGGTGGTAATCATGGTCATCAGGTCCTGCATCTCGGGGTTCCTTGTTCGAGTGGAAGTTGCCCTTTTTGTCACACAACCTAAGCGGGTGTTGCCTTGATTGGGTTCGCGCCGAACTGCGACTTCATGAGTGTTTATGGTTTTGAATCAAATCTGGTTCTTGTCCCTGCGGGTTAACGAACGAGTAACGAAAGCAACTCTAGTTAGAATTGGTTAACAAACTCATCGGGGGCGATTGAGATCAGATTGTTGTGTCGACGAGGGCAAGGAACTATGGAAAATAACATGGCTTTCACCATTCCGGCTTGGGTACCTGAAGGGGCGCAGAGATATCTTGCCCACACAGAGACCGGCCAGTCGATCCGCGATATCGCGCGATCCGCGGGGTGCCATGCTTCGACCATTCTCAGACAAATCAGACGGATTGAAATGCGCCGAGACGATCCTTTGGTGGATGCCGCGCTGCAGTCGCTGGCGGAAACACATTTCTCTGATCCGGGTGACCGCAAGGCTGGGGCTGCTCATGGGTCGCTGCCTGTCACCGAAGAAGAATCGGCAGCCGCAAAGGATGAGGAATTCAACCGCGAGGCCCTACGGATTCTGCGCCGCTTGTGTGAAACCGGGTCGGTCTTGGCAGTGGCCGAGGAAATGGACAAGGCCGTTGTGGTTCGCGACACCGGCGACGCTGGAGCCACCAGAACGGCCGTGGTGGAATGCAGGATCGCACAGGCCCTTGCCCTGAAAGGCTGGATTTCTTGCGATAACCCGGCCCGGATTTCGCGGTATCGCATATCGTCAGCAGGCCGGACCGCGTTGAGCCGACTGGTCGCCGAGGCCGAGAACAAGGCGCGCGAGCGCAGTGAGTTTGGAATGGCCGAGGCGCAGGCATCCTTCCAGGCGCAAATGGCGCAGGGGCAGGGCGTGGCTGCGAAACCCGACCGGCCAAGGCGCGTTCGCTACAGCGCGGCGGAAAGCCCCCTGATTGCGCTGGCGCGCAGGCGGGATCGGGATGGCAAGCCGTTCCTGGATGATTCGTTGGTCGCCGCAGGCGAACGTCTGCGTGAGGATTTTGAACTGGCGCAAATCGGTCCTCAGGTCGCGCAAAACTGGGATCATTTCCTGACCGCCGGAGGGCGCGGCAGTCTCAATAGCGAGGCACATGGCGGGCGAGGTTCGTCCGACGCGCGGGATCGAGTGGAACATGCCCTGTCGGATCTCGGGCCGGGGTTAAGCGACGTAGCGCTGCGCTGCTGTTGTTACCTCGAAGGGCTGGAACTGGCCGAAAAACGCATGGGCTGGTCGGCGCGGTCCGGCAAGATCGTATTGCGGATCGCTCTGCAAAGACTCAAGCGGCATTACGAAAGCCATTCGGAGCGGAATCGATTGATTGGGTGATACGTTTTGGTTGCGTTTGCGAAGCCAAGTGATAGTCACTGGTTATGAATTTTACCCTCAGACAGTTGCAATACTTCAACGCCGTTGCCGAACAGCGCAACTTCGGCCGGGCGGCGCAGACCTGCAATGTGTCGCAACCCGCCTTGTCGGTGCAGATCAAGGCGCTGGAGGAGAGTTTGGGCGGCCCGCTTTTCGAACGTCAGGCCCGCGACATCCTGCTAACGCCGCTGGGGCGCGATGTGCTGGATCACGCACGCCAGGTTCTGGGTGCCGCCGATAGGCTGGATCAATTCGCCAGGGATCGCTCGGGTGGGCACAGATCGCTGGTGATTGGCATAATTCCGACAATCGCGCCGTATTTGCTGCCCGGCGTGCTGGCCGGACTGCGTGCCTCGGACGTTTCCTTGCGCGTGCAGGTGCGCGAGGCCAGAACCGAGCGACTGCTGGCCATGCTGCGCGTCGGAGAAATCGACACCGGTGTTGTGGCTCTGCCGGTTGGTGGAAATGAGCTGTTCGAACTCCCCCTGTTTCAGGACCGGTTTCTTCTGGCCGGCAGTACGGCGCGCCTGCAGGGCATGGCAACGAACCCCGAGGCCCTTCGCCCACTGGATCTGAAAACCGCGCAATTGATGTTGCTGGACGATGGCCATTGCCTGACGGATCAGGCGCTTGAGGTCTGCGGACAGGACCGCAGCAGTGGACTCATCAATATGGGCGCGTCGTCGCTGGCCACCTTGTCGCGACTGGTGGCCGAAGGCTTTGGCCTGACCCTGATGCCCGAGCTTGCGGCGCGGTCGGAATCCGAGGCCGTACCCGGGCTGAAGCTGATGCGTTTCAGCACGCCCCAACCGGCGCGCACAGTTGGTCTGGTGCGGCGTGCTTCAACTGGGGGGGAAGGCTGGTTTGACGGTCTTGCCGAGGTCATCCAACGGGTCGGCGAAGGCATCGTGACTGCCACCCGCGCCTAATAACGAAAAGACCCGCCGATGGCGGGTCTTTTTTGCTTTGGATCGCTTAAAGGCTTAGGCCAGAGCCGGTTCCTTGGCTTCGTCCAGGTGCTTTTTCAGGTTTTCCGGCGACGAGGCGCCATAGGGGTCTTCGGGGCAGTTGTCCATCAATCCGGGCTCTTCGAACCATGCCTCGACCACACCGTTGTTGACGATGGCGGCATAGCGCCACGAGCGCATACCAAAGCCCAGGTTGTCCTTGTCGACCAGCATACCCATCTTGCGGGTGAACTCGCCCGAACCGTCCGGGATGACCTTGACGTTATCCAGGCCTTGATCCTGCGCCCATTTGTTCATGACAAAGCTGTCATTTACGGACATGCAATAAATCTCGTCGATGCCATTTTCTTTGAAATCGGCATAACCGTTTTCAAAACCGGGCAACTGGTAGGTCGAACACGTGGGGGTGAACGCACCGGGTAGCGAAAACAGGATCACCCGTTTGCCGGCAAAGTAATCTGCGGTTGTCTTATCTTCCCAACGGAACGGGTTGGGGCCTTCGACGGCCTCGTCACGGACGCGGGTGTGAAAGGTTACGTCAGGCAGTCTGGTACCGGATTTCATGCTCAAGTTCCTGTGATTCATGTGTGAACTGCCGATGATTTAAAACAGTTCTAAATTGGCTTCAACGCCATTATTGCGGCAAGTGCGAATTCTGGCGCACGCCGCAAAATGCGCTGTTTTCAATGGATGTTTGTCTAGATTTGTTCGGATTTTCTGCAAATGCATAGTGCGCTGTTATGGCAGCTATGCACGGGTGGCGTAGCTAAGCGCTGCGGTTTATATTATGTCGAAGCAAAGTGACCCAAAGTCAGGAAAGCCGACCGTGCGTGATCTGAAGATCCCCGAACAACGTCATCCCGAAAAGGCGCATCGCCAGGACAATGCGCAGCCGAAGAAGCCGAAATGGATTCGCGTGAAGGCTCCGGGTGGGAAAGGGTATGCCGATACCCACAAGATCATGCGCGAGAACAACCTCGTGACCGTCTGCGAAGAAGCCGGATGCCCGAATGTCGGTGAGTGTTGGAGCCAGGGTCACGCCACCATGATGATCATGGGCGAGATCTGTACTCGTGGCTGTACCTTCTGCAACATTGCGACTGGTCGCCCCGACGATCTGGATGCGTTCGAACCCGGGCGGGTGGCGCATGCGGTGCAGAAACTGGGGTTGAACCACGTGGTCATCACCTCGGTGGACCGGGATGATTTGAAAGATGGTGGGGCGGAGCATTTTGCCCAGACCATCCGCGCCGTGCGTCATCGCTCGCCGAAGACGACAATTGAAATTCTGACGCCGGATTTTCTGAAATGCGATCCATCGGTGTTGGAAGTTGTGGTCGAGGCCAAGCCGGACGTGTTCAACCACAACCTCGAAACCGTCCCCGGCCTGTATCTCGAAGTGCGCCCCGGTGCGCGCTATTTCCACTCGCTGCGCCTGTTGCAGCGGGTCAAGGAAATGGACCCGTCGATCTTTACCAAATCGGGTATCATGGTCGGCCTGGGGGAAGACGAACAGCAGGTCCGGCAGGTCATGGATGACATGCGCGCCGCCGATATCGATTTCCTGACCATTGGCCAATATCTGCAGCCGACGCCAAAACACCACGGCGTTGATCGCTTTGTCACGCCCGAAGAGTTCGCGTCTTACGAAAAAGCGGCCTTTGGCAAGGGATTCCTGATGGTGTCTGCAACGCCTCTGACGCGGTCGTCCTATCACGCGGGCGACGATTTTGCCCGTTTGCGCGATGCCCGTCAGAAAAAGCTGGAGCAAGGGTGACACCAGATACAATCGCCCGGCTGACCCGACTGCGCCAAGAATTGCATCAATTTCCTGAGGTTTCCGGGCAGGAGGAACAAACCGCTGCCCGGATCGCAGATGAGTTGCGCGCCCGTGGTGCCGATCAGGTACTGACGTGTATCGGCGGGCATGGTGTGGCGGGCGTCTTCGACGGCCGTCAAGCCGGTCCAACCGTTGCTATTCGGTGCGAGTTGGATGGATTGCCGATTCTGGAAATCTCTGACGCGGCTTATGCCTCGCGCTCTCCGGGCAAGGGGCATCTGTGTGGGCATGATGGCCACATGACGATGGTTCTGGGTGTGGCCGAGCATCTGGTTCACACCCGCCCGCAAACAGGCCGTGTGGTTTTGATTTTCCAACCGGCCGAGGAAACCGGGCAAGGGGCCATCGCATTTCGCGCTGACCCAAAATTCGCGGAAATCGCGCCTGACTTTGTGTTTTCTCTGCACAACTTGCCGGGATTGACCCAGGGTGAAGTTTTGCTGTGTGAAGGACCTGCCAATTGTGCTTCGCGCGGGATGAAGATTGTTTTGACAGGCAAGACGTCACACGCGGCAGCGCCACAGGATGGGATATCTCCAGCGGGCGCGCTGGCGTCCCTGATGCCGCAATTGGCGGGGTTGGGAAAGGGTGGTTCATTGGACGCCGACTTTGCCCTGACGACGGTGACACATGCAAACTTGGGAGAGTCGACCTTTGGCGTCGCCCCTGGGCAGGCCGAATTATGGGTGACCCTGCGCACCGTCGCGGACGCGCGGATGCAGGACCTGATGAACGAGGCAGAGGCGTTGGTAGCGCGGGCTGCATTGGATCAGGGGTTGGGTTTTGAGATCAGCTATGAGGATGTTTTTGAAGCTTGCGTGAACGCGCCCGAGGCTGTCGATATCCTCAGCCAGTCTTGTATCGAAACAGGCGTGCCCTGCGCGTTGACGTCCAGCCCGCAGAAGTTCTCGGAAGATTTCGGGCAGTTCGGCAACGGCGCCAAGTCCGCGATGTTCTGGCTTGGCTCGGGGGTGGATCACCCACAATTACACAACCCGGATTACGATTTCCCGGATGCCCTGATCCCGGTCGGAACCGGGATATTCCTGGCAGCGATTCAACAGGTGTTGGGCCCGCTTAGTCCTCGGTAAAGCGCACCTTGCCGATGAAAGGTAAGTTGCGATTGCGCTGCGCGTAGTCGATTCCATACCCTACGACAAATTCGTCCGGAATTTCGAACCCGATCCAATCTGACCGGAAATCAACCTCGCGCCGACTGGGCTTATCCAACAGGGCGATGGATCTCAGCCGCGCGGGTTTACGGCTGCGCATCAGCTTGGTCACGTGGTTCAGCGTGTGTCCGGTGTCGACGATATCCTCGACCACCAATACATCGCGCCCTTCAATTGCGCCGCGCAAGTCCTTGAGAATGCGAACTTCCCGGCTACTCTCCATCGAATCTCCATAGGAAGACGCCTCAAGGAAATCCACCTCGATCGGCAGATCCAGTTCACGTACGAGGTCTGCGATGAAGACGAAACTGCCACGCAGCAGGCCAACCACCACCAGCTTGTCGGTGTCGGCGAATTCGGTACTGATTTCGCGGCAAAGTTCCTCGATCCGGGCAGCAATGGCCTTGGCCGAGATCATCTCATCTATCACATATGCACGGTCGCTCATCGCTGCCCCCTTGATCTTTGGCGCGCAACATACGAAATCACGCGCCATTGTCACCTGTTAAAACCGGACGCCATGCCTACTCATTCGGAAACCCGCCACCTGCCGTACACGGCGCAGCAGATGTACGACCTGATCGCGGATGTGGCGAAATACCCCGAGTTTCTGCCCTGGTGCGCAGCCGCTCGTATCCGCCGGACCTATGCCGCCGGTGAGGCGCAGGTGATGGAGGCGGATCTGGTCATTTCCTTCAAGGTGTTCCGCGAACGTTTCGGCAGCCGGGTGACACTCTTCCCGGATCAGATGAAGATCGACACCGAGTATTTGGACGGCCCCTTCAAATACATGAAGTCCGACTGGCAGTTCGAGGACGCGTTCGAAGGGGGCTGCAACGTATCCTTCCACGTTGACTTCGAATTCAAGAACGCCATCCTGCAGGGCATCATTGGTGTCGTCTTCAACGAGGCCATGCACCGCATCGTTCAGGCGTTCGAGAGCCGTGCCGCGGATTTGTACAGCTAGGTCTTTACCCGTAAACGGCGCACGCTAAACTGCGCCCATGAGCGATTTTTCCACTTCTCTGGCTGCGTTCGCAGCTGGGTCTATCGAGACGACATTGCAGACGCGAGTCGTCACCTCTCTGTCCGTTCTGGACTGGATCACCGTGGGACGCGCCGGGGTCGAGGAGCCGGTATCAAAAGCCGTGCGTGATCTGGTGCTGAGCGAGGACGGCAAGGCACAGGCGCATCTGTTTGGCGGCGGCGCTGCTCCGGTGCGCGGTGCGGCTTTGGTGAACGGCACCGTGTCGCACGCACTGGACTATGACGACACCCATTTCGCCCATATCGGGCACCCCTCGGTTGCTGTATTGCCCGCCGCATTGGCGTTGAGTGAATGGGACGACCGCATTCTCGTTGATTTTCTCGAGGCTGCGCTTGTGGGGATGGAAGTTTCGATCCGCATGGGCCTGTGGCTCGGGCGCGACCACTATCAGGCGGGGTTTCACCAAACCGCGACGGCGGGTGCGTTTGGTGCAGCCGTTGCAGCGGGCCGCATTCTGGGCTTTGACGCCGAGCAGATGCGCAAAGTGTTAGGTCTGACGACGACTCGTGCGGCAGGGCTCAAGGCCCAATTCGGCACGATGGGCAAACCGTATAACGCGGGTCTTGCGGCCTCAGCCGGGGTGGAAGCAGCCTTGCTGGTCGAAAAGGGCTTCGATCCCAACGCGGAGGCGTTGGAGGGGCTTTACGGGTTTGGTGCGACACACAGTGGTGAGGGTGATGCGCCGACCGCTTTGGCCGGGCTGGGCGAGGAGTGGTTGTTCGAAAGCGTCAGCCACAAGTTCCACGCCTGCTGCCATGGCCTGCATGCGGCGCTTGAGGCCGCGCGTGATCTGGACATCGCAGAACCCGAGGTGGCCGAAATCAAGATCAAGACCCATCCGCGTTGGATGAGTGTGTGCAATCAGATGTCTCCTACCACCGGTTTGGGGGCCAAATTCTCGTACCGGACGGTGATCGCCATGCAGGCGCTTGGATATGACACGGCGCTGCCGGGCAGCTACACGGACAAGATTGGCGCAGACCCGCGGGTTAAGTCCCTGCGGGACCGGGTGTCAGTCGTGGCAGATGACTCCCTGTCGGAAACGCAGGCACACCTGACCCTGTTGCGCCGTGACGGTGCCCGACTTGAGGCGACGCATGACCTGATGGCCCCGATGAGCTTGTCGGACCGTGAAGACCGAGTTCGTGGGAAGGCCACCAAGTTGATCGGTGTTGAAGAAGCGGACACGATCTGGTCGATGCTGCGCACCGGTGGTCGCGCCCGCGATCTGGCTGCAAGACTGGCGGGTTAGACCACGCGCCAGTGCAGCGGGAAGCCCGGGTCAAAGACGGTTACCGGACCATCTCCGGTTTCGATCTTGCCTGGGTAAACGACCGGCTCGCCCTTAGTCAGGGTGATTGTGTCCTCGTTCATTGGCAGGCGGTAGAAGGCCGGGCCGTTCAGCGAAACGAAACCTTCCAGCTTGTCCATCGCGTTTTCATGATCAAACATCTCAGCCACCAGAGACATGGTGTTTGTCGCCGTGAAGCACCCGGCACAGCCACATGCCATTTCCTTGTTGTCATCCGTGTGCGGTGCACTGTCGGTGCCCAGAAAATACCGCGCGTCGCCCGATGTAGCAGCGGCCAGCAGTGCCAGCCGGTGCTCTTCGCGCTTGGCGACGGGCAGGCAGTAATAGTGCGGTTTGATGCCGCCAACCAGAATGTGGTTGCGGTTAATGATCAGATGGTGGGCAGTGATGGTCGCGCCCAGATCGGTTTCGTTGGCCTTCACGTAGTCCACACCGTTGGCGGTCGTGATGTGCTCCATCACCACGCGCAGGCCCGGTGTCGCCTTGCGGATCGGGTCCAGAACGCGGTCGATGAACACTGCTTCACGGTCGAAGATGTCGATCTCTGCGTCGGTGATCTCGCCGTGGACACACATTGGCAGACCGATCTCGGCCATCTTTTCCAGCACCGGACGCACCTTGTCGAAATCCCGAACGCCCGAGGCCGAGTTGGTTGTCGCACCCGCCGGATAGAGCTTGACCGCCTTAACCAGTCCGCTGGCATGGGCCGCGGCTACATCGTCCGGATCTGTATCCTCGGTTAGGTACAGTGTCATCAATGGCTCGAAAGCCATGTCTTCGGGCAGCGCGGCCATGATCCGGTCGCGATAGGCAGCGGCCTGATCGCCGCGTACGACGGGCGGTACAAGGTTGGGCATGATGATCGCGCGGGCAAAATGGCGCGCGGTTTCGGGCAGGACGGCCTGCAACATTGCGCCATCGCGCAGGTGCAGATGCCAGTCGTCGGGGCGGCGGATCGTGATGCTTTCGGTCATGGCGCCTCCGCTATCACACAGGTCGCCGCCGGAAAAGACCTTGTCAACGCGCCGGATCGCCGTAAGTCCCGGAAAGGCCATGGTCTTGACGCGCGCGCGCTGCCGTGACCTGTTGTGCCGAGGGAGAATTGCAGATGACACAGCCAGACACCATTGATGCGGTTCGGAAAATGCTGGGCGCGCAGGGTTATGTCTGCGGGCGGGCGCTGGCCACCGTAGTCTTCCTGTCGCTGAAACTTGGCCGCCCTCTGTTTTTGGAGGGTGAGGCGGGTGTCGGCAAAACCGAGATCGCAAAAGCACTGGCCGCAGGGTTGAACCGGCGCCTGATCCGGCTTCAATGCTACGAGGGGCTGGATGCGTCTTCGGCTGTGTATGAATGGAACTTCCCGGCGCAGATGGTGGCAATCCGTACGGCTGAAGCGTCAGGTGGCGCGGATCGTGGCGCGCTGCAATCCGAACTGTTCTCGGACGAGTACCTGATTGAGCGCCCTTTGCTTCAGGCCATGCGTCCGGATGAAAACGGCGCACCGGTCCTGTTGATCGACGAACTGGACCGTACCGACGAACCCTTCGAGGCTTTCTTGCTTGAGGCGCTCAGCGATTTTCAGGTGACCATTCCCGAACTGGGCACCGTTACAGCCCCGGAACCGCCCATCGTCATTGTCACTTCGAACCGCACGCGCGAGGTGCACGACGCGCTGAAGCGCCGCTGCCTGTATCACTGGGTCGACTATCCAGATTTTGACCGCGAGATCGAAATCCTGCACGCCCGCGCCCCTGAAGCCGCCGAGGCACTCAGTCGAGAGGTGGTGGCCTTTGTTCAGCACCTGCGTACCGAGGACCTGTTCAAGAAACCCGGCGTGGCTGAAACCATCGACTGGGCTAAATGCCTACTGGCGCTGGACGTGATCAACCTCAGCCCCGAAGTGATCGGCGACACGCTGGGCGCGATTCTGAAATACCAGGACGACATCCAGAAACTGCAGGGATCCGAGGCGAAACGGATTCTTGACGAGGCCAAAGCTGAATTGGATGTCGCATGACATTTTTTCGCTCAACCGGGGCTAAAGAACTGAAGTTGGTGAAAGAAAGCGGTTGGACTTCCTGGCCACTCCGGTTGCCCGATCAGCCAATCTTTTATCCGGTTACTACCTATGACCGTTCAAAGAAGATTGCGCGGGGCTGGAATTCGGTGCTGCCTGAACCGGAAAACTACGGCTTCGTGACCGAGTTCAAAGTCGGCCAGAACGCCGTGCAAAGATATCCAGTTCAGGATTCCGGGGAAAAGGCGCACACAGAACTCTGGGTTCCTGCCGAAGACCTGAAGTGGTTCAACACTCAAATTCACGGTCGATTCCGAGTGGTGGCTTGCTGCAGGAATGGCCAACGCGTATCGATGACACAGCATACTCTGTCTGCCGCCGGTATCTGATGCTGGGGCTGTTGGAAAACACTCCGGGGGATTGGGGGCAGCGCCCCCATAAAACCTGATGGCAGAACAACTCCCACTGGACATTCCCGACAACCCCAAACTCGCGCAGAACATCACCCATTTCGCGCGGGCCTTGCGCAAGGCTGGATTGCCTATCGGAACGGGGCGGGTTGTTGATGCTATTCGGGCCGTGCGGGCCGCCGGGTTCACGGAAAAGCGAGATTTCTACTGGACGCTCCACGCCTGTTTCGTCAGCCGCCCCGAGCATCGGACGGTGTTCGCGCAGGTCTTCCGCATGTACTGGCGCGACCCACGCTACATGGAGCACATGATGTCCATGATGCTGCCCGCCATCCGTGGCGTGCAGGAGGAACGCATGGCCGACCCTGCCGAAAAACGCGCGGCCGAGGCGTTGCTGGACGGGGTCGAACGCGATCTGCCCGAGGCGGTCGAGCAGGAAGAAGAGACCGAGCTGGAGATTGACGCCTCGCAAACCGCGTCCTCCGAGGAACGGCTGCGCAGTCTGGATTTTGAACAGATGAGCACGGCCGAGATCGCACAGGCCAAGCGTATGCTGGCGCGGTTGACGTTACCGGTAAAACCCATCGCATCGCGGCGCGGGCAGGCCAGCCATCTGGGGCATCGGATCGACCGCGCTCGAACCCTGCGCGCCGCGATGCGTCAGGGCGGTGAACTGCGCGATATCGCGCGCCTGAAGCCCAAACCGCGTTGGCCCAACCTCGTGGTGCTTTGCGATATCTCAGGGTCGATGAGCCAGTACAGCCGGATCATCCTGCATTTCCTGCACTCGGTTTCGAACGCCAAGGGCGCTGGTTGGGCAAAGGTTCATGCCTTCACCTTCGGCACGCGCCTAACCAATATTACCCGTCACTTGCAGCAGCGCGACGTGGATGCCGCTCTGGCCGCTGCCGGTGCGGAGGCGCAAGATTGGGAGGGCGGCACTCGGATCGGAGAGTGCCTGCACGCGTTCAACCGCGACTGGTCGCGCCGGGTCATGGGGCAAGGGGCAGTGGTGCTGGTGATCTCGGACGGGCTGGACCGGGGCGATCCCGCGGCTTTGGGGAAAGAGATGGAGCGGCTACATCTCTCGGCGCGCCGTCTGATCTGGCTCAATCCGCTGTTGCGTTGGGACGGATTCGCGCCCAAGGCGCAGGGTGTGGCGGCGATGCTGCCGCACGTGGACAGTTTTCGCGCGGGCCATTCAATTGCATCTTTGAAGGATCTCGCTGCCGTCATTTCACAACCCGACGACGTAGGAGAGAAAGCGCGGCTGATGACCGCGCTTTCGGAGTGATTAGCCACCCACCTGTTCTTCGTTACACTTGCGCGCCATTTCCATGGCCTTGTAGGTGCCGGTCAGATCGACTGTGAAGGCAAATTCCTTCTCGGGGAACACGACCATGACCTTCTGCTTGGCGATGTCCTCGGCGAACTGAGGGTCGTCGGACAGAACATAACCGCCGGAATAACCTTTGGTTATGTTACCCTTCATGCCGGTGGCTTCGCCCAGATAGATGTTGTCGCCCAGCAGGATTGCCACGGCCTCTTTCTCGCCGCGTTTGATGTCTGTCTTGGCCTTGGTGAACACACCCACATAGCCAACGCTGCGGTCTTCGGTCAGCCCCATCTGAACCACGTTTTCAGCGTCGTCTACCGCCTCGATCAGGCAGGACTTCTTGTCCTGGTCGATGAAGACCTTCCATCCCTCGACTTCGCCGTAACGCAGGAAAGTGTCCGCGCTAACTGCGGTCGACGCCATTAGTCCAATTGCCATTCCGAGTGTAAAAATGCGTTTCAACTCTCTGTCTCCCTTGTGTAAAATTAATATGCGCATACTGGAATGCACCAGTTGCGCGTGTAGGCTAGAATCAGGGCTGCTGACAATCAATCCTTTGCTTAAGCTGGGGGAAATCGCGCTTCTTCGTGCCGAAGCTCCGATTTTTTGGGGGCTGCTCATTACGCGTCGAGGCATGGGTTCCTTTTCATCCCGCCAAACCTGCCTATGTTGGGGCTGAACACTCCGGGAGGGTGCAATGGACAGATTCGACAACAGCCCCGAAACGGCCCTGCGCTGGTACCGCGATGGAAAACCTGTCGCATTGGCCACGGTGGTCGAGACCTGGGGTAGCGCGCCGCGGCGTGTAGGGGCTCAGCTGGTTATTGGGGGTGACGGTCGTATCGAAGGGTCGGTTTCGGGCGGTTGCGTCGAAGGCGCGGTCGTGGTCGAGGCGCTTGAAGCGATCGATGAGGGCGAGGCGCGGCTGTTGGAATTCGGCGTCAGCGACGAGGATGCCTTTGCCGTGGGGCTGGCCTGCGGTGGCACCATCCGCGTTCTGGTCGAACCCGTGGGCAAGGTGCTGCCCGAACCCATGCTGCGGGAACTGGTCGAGTCCCGCGCACGGCGGCAGGCCGTGGCCTATGAGGTGAATATCGAAACCGGTCAACGCGCTCTGCGATACAATGCTTATGCGGACCGGCTGCGCATGGATCGATCCGGATTTGAAGAAGACGGCCAAACCTTCGTTGCGGTGCACAACCCGCCGTTGCGGCTAATCATCGTTGGTGCGGTTCATATTGCGCAAGCTTTGGTGCCAATGGCGCGGATCGCCGGATACGATCCGGCCATCATTGACCCGCGCGACGCCTTTGCATCCAGCGCGCGCTTTCCCGGTGAGACGATCCTGACCGATTGGCCAGATGAAGCCGTTGCCAAGCTGGGGATGGACGCACGGACCGCGGTGGTATTGTTGACCCATGACCCCAAGCTGGATGACCCGGCTTTGCAATTCGCACTGCGGGCCGGAGTTTTCTATATCGGCGCATTGGGTTCGACACGGACCCATGCCAAAAGGGTGGCGCGGATGAAAGAGGCCGGTTTCACTGATGAACAGATTTCGCGCATCCACGGGCCGATTGGTCTGGACATCGGCGCTGCGGACCCTTCGGAAATCGCAGTGTCCATACTTGCGCAAATGACAGCCGTATTGCGGGGTAAAGCGTGAAGTTCGGTCCAGTTCCTGTTGATCAGGCCGCCGGAGCGATACTGGCGCACTCCGTAAAGGCCGGAGAGACCAAACTGCGTAAGGGCCTCTTGCTGACGGCCGAGCATCAGGAGGCATTGGTCGCAGCCGGGTACAGTTCGATCACAGTCGCCCGGCTGGATCCCGGAGATTGCCACGAAGACAGGGCAGCCGGGATGCTGGCCGATGCGCTGGTGCCTAATCCCAATGCAGCCGCCTTGCGGATAACACAACCGTTTACCGGTCGGGTGAACCTCTTGGCAGAGGGGCCTGGGGTTGCGATGCTGGATGTTGCCGCACTTGAGGCGTTCAATCAGGTCAACCCGATGATCACCGTGGCCACCGTGCCGCAACTCCAGCAGATGAGTGCAGGCGGCATGGTTGCGACGATCAAGGTGATTTCCTACGCCGTTCCCGGGGAAGACGTTCTTGAAGTGTCACGACTGGCGAAGGGCGCGATCCGCCTTGCCACGCCCGTATACCGAAATGCCGGGCTGGTTGTCACCGACATTCCCGGCGGGCCACCGAACGAGAAGGGCATCGCCGCTATTCAGGGACGTGTGGAAGCCTTGGGATTGGAACTGGCCGATGTGCGGGTTGTACCGCACCAGACAGAGGCGCTTGCGTCGGCAATCAGGGAAACGCAGGGCGATGTGTTGATGATCCTGACCGGCTCGGCCACCTCGGATGTGTCAGATGTGGCCCCTGAGGCGGTTCGCGCCGCAGGTGGGCAGGTGGATCGTTTCGGAATGCCGGTTGATCCGGGGAACCTGCTGTTTCTTGGGGCTCTGGGCGAACGTCCGGTGATCGGACTGCCGGGATGCGCGCGGTCTCCTGCGTTGAATGGGGCGGATTGGGTCCTGTCGCGCGTGGCCTGCGGTATCGAAACGACCGGCGCGGACATTGCGGCGATGGGGGTCGGCGGGCTGCTCAAGGAAATCCCGACGCGACCGCAGCCAAGGGCAGGGCGCAAGGGATAGCACAGCGGTTATTTGCCTTTCCGGTTCAACGATATAGATGTTGGCGTTTGGCCGAGTGACCGACCAAAACAGTCGCATAATATTTTTGTTCTCAAACAAAAACTCCCGTGTTTAACTCGGCGCAGGGAGAGTTTCATTTTGGGAGGAACATATGACACAGGTCTCAATGACCGTGAACGGGGAATCCGTGAGCGGTGATGTCGAGGGCCGGACACTGCTGTCCAGCTTTCTGCGTGATCACCTGTCGCTGACCGGAACACATGTGGGCTGCGATACCGCGCAATGTGGCGCGTGCGTGGTGCACGTGAACGGTGAGGCGGTCAAATCCTGCAACATGCTGGCGCTTGAGGCTGATGGGGCCGAGGTTGGCACCATCGAGGGGCAAGCGAACACCGATGGTTCGCTGAACGTGATCCAGCAGGCGTTTCAGGATCATCACGGTCTGCAATGCGGCTTTTGCACGCCTGGCATGGTGATGAGCGCTGCGGCGCTGCTGAAAGACAACCCTCGCCCGACCGAGGCCGAAATCCGTAAGTACCTGGAAGGCAACCTGTGTCGCTGCACCGGCTATCACAACATCGTCAAGGCGATCATGGCCGCTTCCGGTCAGGACGTCAGCAGCATCGCTGCCGAATGATGCCACTGCGGGCGTAAGAGGAGAGGCCCGTGGGATGACATAGGGTGCATCAGCACCCGTTTATGGGAGGAGAACAAGCAATGCCCAAAGACAGTGGCATCGGAGCCAGTTCCAAGCGGCGCGAGGACTTGCGCTTTCTGACCGGAGCAGGCAATTACACCGACGACATTAACGTACATGGCCAGGCCTATGTGCATTTTCTGCGGTCCGACATTGCGCATGGCCGGATCAAAACCGTCGACACTTCGGCGGCGGAAGGCATGCCGGGCGTGGTCAAGGTTTTCACCGGCAAGGACTTCGAGGGCGTAGGCGGGATGCCCTGCGGCTGGGAGGTAACCGACAAGCATGGCGCACCAATGCAGGAGCCGCCGCATCCAATACTAGCGCAGGGTAAAGTGCGCCATGTGGGCGATCCGATCGCCGCAGTTGTGGCCAATAGTCTGGAACAGGCCCGCGACGCGGCCGAGGCGATCGATGTGGATATCGAGGAACTGCCCGCCGTGATCGACATGAAGGCCGCCGCGCAGGATGGAGCGACGCTGGTCCATGACGATCTGAAGAACAACATCTGTTATGACTGGCAATTGGGTGAGACCGACGACACCAAGGTGAATGAGGTCTTTGCCAATGCGGCGCACGTAACGACTCTGGATCTGGTCAACAACCGCCTGGTCGCCAACCCGATGGAACCACGCGTGGCGGTGGGTGAGTACAAGCGCGGCACGGATGAATACACGCTGTTTACAACGTCGCAGAACCCGCATGTGATCCGGCTGTTGATGTGTGCCTTTGTTCTGGGCCTGCCCGAACACAAGGTGCGCGTGGTGGCTCCGGATGTGGGCGGCGGCTTCGGCACCAAGATCTTCCACTATGCGGAAGAGGCGTTCTGCACCTTTGCCGCCAAGGCCTGCAATCGCCCGGTCAAGTGGACATCCAGTCGGTCAGAGGCGTTCATGTCCGATGCCCATGGCCGCGACCATGTCAGCAAGATCGAACTGGCGCTGGATGCAGACAACAACTTCATCGGCCTGCGCACCAACACTTATGCCAATCTGGGCGCGTATCTGTCTACCTTCTCCAGTTCGGTACCGACCTGGCTGCATGGCACGCTGATGGCGGGCAACTACAAGACGCCGGTCATTCAGGTGAATGTGAAGGCGATGTTCACGAATACAGTGCCGGTGGACGCCTATCGTGGTGCGGGCCGACCCGAGGCGACCTTCCAGCTAGAGCGCGTCGTGGACAAAGCCGCGCGCGAACTGGGCGTCGACCCGATTGCCCTGCGTCGTCAGAACTTTGTCACCCAGTTTCCCTATGACACGCCGGTGGCGCTGACCTATGACACCGGGGATTACAACGGGACAATGGACAAGCTGGAGGCCGCCGCCGATCTGGCAGGCTTTGCTGCACGCCGTGCCGCAAGTGAAGCCAACGGAAAGCTGCGCGGTCTGGGCGTCAACTGCTATATTGAGGCCTGCGGCATCGCGCCTTCAAACATCGTTGGCATGCTGGGGGCCCGCGCTGGCCTTTATGATGCCGCGACGGTGCGGGTAAACGCCACCGGCTCGATCAGCGTCATGGTCGGCGCGCACAGCCACGGGCAGGGGCATGAAACCGCCTTCCCGCAGGTCGTGGCCGACATGATCGGTATCGACGAGTCGATGGTCGAAATCGTGCATGGCGATACCTCGAAGATCCCGTTTGGCATGGGCACTTATGGCTCGCGATCGCTGGCGGTTTGTGGCTCGGCCATGGTCAAAGCGACAGAGAAGGTGATCGAGAAGGCCAAGCGGATCGCAGCGCATCTGTTGGAGGCGTCCGAGGCGGATATCGAGCTGAAGGACGGCCAGTTCAGCGTGGCAGGAACTGACAAGTCGGTGGCCTGGGGCGATGTAACCCTGACCGCTTATGTACCGCACAACTATCCGTTGGAGGTTGAGCCGGGGCTGGAGGAGACCGCCTTCTACGACCCGGCCAACTTTACCTTCCCCGCTGGGGCCTATGCTTGCGAGGTTGAAGTTGACCCCGAGACTGGTCAGGTCACCATCGAGGCCTTCACTGCAGCCGATGACTTTGGCAATATCGTCAATCCGATGATCGTGGATGGTCAGGTACATGGCGGTATTGGTCAGGGCATTGGTCAGGCTTTGCTTGAGAACTGCGCCTATGACGAGAACGGCCAGCTGCTGAGCGCGTCCTACATGGACTATGCGATGCCGCGCGCCGATGATGTGCCGTTCTATGGTGTAGACCATTCCAGCCAGACGCCCTGCACTCACAACCCGTTGGGCGTGAAGGGCTGTGGCGAAGCCGGAGCGATTGGTTCACCGCCAGCGGTGGTCAATGCGGTGCTGGATGCGCTGAACTCTGGCGGTAAGGCGGTCGATCACATCGACATGCCAGTGAGCCCGTCGCGCGTCTGGGCGGCGATGAACAGCTGAGTGGTTGGGGTGCGAGGGGCCGGCCCCTCGCGCTACCCGGAGTATTTCCAAAAAGATGAAGGGCATCAGATTGCCTTTCGGAAAGGAAGACGAAATGTACAATTTCGAGTTTGAGAAACCCTCGACCATTGCGGACGCGGTTGCCGCTTTGGGGTCCGAGGAAGCGCAAGCGCTAGGGGGCGGACAAACCCTGATCCCGACGCTGAAGCAGCGGCTGGCGGCGCCAACCAAACTGGTGTCTCTGGGCGGAATCGCCGAGATGCAGGGCGTATGCGTCGAGGATGACGGCTCGGTGGCCGTTGGCGGGGCGACGACCCATGCGACCGTCGCCTCCGATGCGGCCAGCAGCTATCCGGCCCTTGCGGCGCTGGCGGGTCAGATCGGTGATCCCGCGGTACGCAACCGGGGTACCATTGGCGGGTCGATTGCCAATAACGATCCGGCGGCCTGTTATCCGGCCGCTGTGTTGGGTTCGGGCGCGACCGTCGTCACCAACGCACGGCAGATCGCGGCGGACGACTTCTTTGAGGGTATGTTCTCCACCGCGCTGGACGAGGGGGAGATCGTCACTTCGATCCGGTTCCCGGTGCCGAACGCGGCGAGTTATCAGAAGTTCCTGCAGCCGGCCTCACGGTTTGCCCTTGTGGGTGCCTACGTGGCGAAGTTTGCCAATGGCGTGCGTGTTGCTGTCACCGGTGCAAGCGAAGACGGTGTGTTCCGTTGGTCCGAGGCGGAAGAAGCACTAAACAAAGAGTTCCGTGCGGATGCGTTGATGGATTTGCGCATCAACCCGGCCAACATGATCGCTGATCTGCATGGCAGCAAGGAATACCGTGCGCATCTTGTCGGCATCATGACCAAACGGGCCGTCGAAGCCTGTTTATGAGACTCAGTGACTGAGAAAAGCCCCGGTCAATGGCCGGGGCTGTTTACGTGCGGCGCAGTCTTGGCGGTTTGGCGGGTTGCCAATAGGCCCCGGTGTCCTCACGCGCCTTTTGATAGGCTTCGATCCGCTGTCGGGCCGCGTCGCCTCCGGCATCGAAGAGGTGGCCCAGCAGGCATTCCAGAACGGCCATCGCTCCGGTGAAACAGGAAAACGGGTACAGGGCGCGGGTGCTGACGGTAAAGGCGACGTCGGGCTCGACCCCCGGGGCGATCACGTCGCTGTCTGAGATCAGGATCAGGCGCAACCCTCTTTGTTTCGCGAACCGCATCGATTGGATGGTGTCCGCGGAATAAGGGTGGACGGTGATTGCGACCAGGCAGTCCTGTTGATCGGCATCCAATAGATCATCGGCGGCTGACCCGATATGACGCGGCACCAGTTGGATGCCCGGGTGCGCCATGCGGCCGGTATAGGAGAAGTAGTACGCCAGCGCGTAGCTTGCGCGTGTCGCGGTGACGAAACACCTGCGGGATGTCGTAATATGCTGGATGGCCTTGCGTGTCTTGTCGGGCTTCATCAGGCGCAAGGACCGGGTGACCACGTTTTGCTCATTCTGGGCCAGTTTGGACTGGATGTTACTGAAGGCGTCCTCGGATTGTAGCGTGTTCAGCCAATCCTGACCCAGTTCGCCTTCCCGATCCGTGACCAAGGCGTTGCGGAACGGGGTGCGGAAGGCTTCGAAACTGTCAAATCCCATGCGCTGCGCAAGCCGGACCAGAACATTCGAACTGACGCCGATCCGGGTGGCCGTTGTACGGATCGGGTCCAGACCGAAATCTCCGGGATGGTCGATGACGTACTTGGCGGCGGCCTGCAGGGCCGATGGCATCCGTTCGATATCCTGACGCAGGCGGTCAGTGATCTGGTTAGGTGCGTATTCCATCGGAAAAGAAAAACAAATGTTATGAAAATAACAAGTAAAAAACGTCACGCACCGTTTTAGATGGCAAGTGTTACCCGAGGTATGAGCATGTCAGACACGAGAATAGATAACGAATCTTCCCGACGCCCCTATGTGATGGTCGCCCCAAATGGTGCGCGGCGGGGGGCTTCAGATCACGTGGAATTGCCGATCTCGATTGATCAGATAGCGGACACGGCGCGCGCCTGTTTCAAGGTCGGGGCGCATGGGCTGCATCTGCATGTTCGGGACAAGCAGGGGCGGCACTCGCTGGACGCGGGTCAATACCTTGAAACGATGGCCGAACTGCGTCGGGTCGTTCCGAAGATGGATATTCAGATCACGACCGAGGCTGCCGGCATGTTCGAGGTTTCCGCCCAGTTCGCCTGTCTTGAAAAGGTGCGGCCGGATTGGGCTTCGGTGTCTGTCCGGGAAATCTCGCGGGCGCCCGAATTGGCACCACGAGTGTATGAGTTGTGCGCCGAACAGGGAACGCGGGTTCAGCATATCCTGTACGACCCGGATGACGCCGCCTTGCTGACACAGTGGCAAAAAGCCGGGATTGTGCGGGATGGTCAGGTGGATCGTATTTTGGTTCTGGGGCGGTACACGTCAGGTCAGCAATCCTCACCTCAGGATTTGGATCAGTTTCCCCAAGCCCCATCACCTTGGATGGTTTGTGCCTTTGGTGCGCAGGAACATGCTTGTCTGGCGTATGCAGCCCGGCGGGGCGGAGATGTTCGGGTTGGCTTTGAAAACAGCCTGACCGATCAAAACGGAAAACTCTGGAAAGACAATGCCGCGTCGGTGACGGCGCTTGTTGCCATGTTGGAAGGGACAGTCGAATGAGCCACGTATTCCCACGTCACACGAAATCAGACCTGCCGGTCGCCGCAGGGGGAGACGGGTGCTATCTGATCGATGCACAAGGCCGTCGGTACCTGGATTGCGGTGACGCCGCCGTGTCCTGCCTAGGCCATTCCAACCCGGCGGTAATCCGGGCGGTACAGGAGCAGGTAGAGAAAATCGCCTTTGCGCATACGGGGTTCATGACGTCGGAACCCGCTGAAGCGCTGGCGGATTTGCTGGTCGAGCAGGCTCCGGGCGATCTGGATCGTGTGTATTTCGTTTCCGGCGGGTCCGAGGCGACAGAGGCGGCAATCAAACTTGCGCGGCAGTATTACCTGGAGATTGGTCAGCCCGAGCGGCGGCACGTGATTGCCCGGCGGCAGAGTTACCACGGCAATACTCTGGGCGCCTTGTCGGCTGGAGGGAACGCATGGCGGCGGGCGCAATTCGCGCCGATGTTGATCGACATGACACATATCGCGTCTTGCTATGAATATGCGGAAAAACCGGACAATGAAGACAGCCATGACTATGGACAGCGCGTGGCAAATGAACTGGAGGCCGAAATCCTGCGGCTGGGTCCTGAGACCGTGATGACCTTCATGGCGGAACCGGTTGTCGGTGCGACTCTGGGCGCGGTACCTGCGGTCGAGGGGTATTTCAAACGCATCCGTGAAATCTGCGACCGGTATGGCGTGCTGCTGATCCTGGATGAGGTGATGTGCGGAATGGGACGTACCGGGCATCTGTTTGCCTGTGATCATGACGGGGTGGCCCCGGACATTCTGTGTATCGCCAAAGGGTTGGGGGCCGGATACCAACCGATCGGGGCGATGATGTGCACAAGCAGGATTTACGAAGCGATCTGCGATGGGTCGGGATTCTTTCAGCACGGTCATACTTATATCGGGCACCCGGTCGCCACGGCTGCAGCCTTGGCCGTTGTGCGCGAACTGACAGAGCGCGAATTACCCGCACGGGCAGGTGTCATGGGTGAAAAACTGCAATCGGTGCTTGAGGCCGCGTTGGGCCAGCATCCGAATGTCGGGGATATTCGGGGGCGTGGCTTGTTCCGCGGGATCGAATTGGTCGCGGATCGGGACACCAAATCGCCGTTCGATCCAGCACTCGGATTGGCGGGTAAGATCAAAAAGGCCGCATTGGCCGAAGGACTGATCTGTTACCCGATGTCAGGCACCCGCGACGGACGGTTGGGCGATCACATCTTGCTGGCGCCACCGTTCATCATCGAAGAGGCGCAGATTGACGAGTTGGTTGGCAAGCTGAGCAAGGCAATATCAGCTGTGATTTAGCAGACCAGAAAAGAAAAGCCCCCTCACTTGAGGGGGCTTTGAATCTTGGGGTATTATGGACCCTATTTCTGCGGCAGCGGCCCGATCATCATGATCATCTGACGGCCTTCCATCTTGGGCATGTTTTCGATCTTACCCAGATCCTTTATGTCCTCGGCTACGCGTTCCAACAACTCGCGGCCCAGATTTTGGTGCGCCATTTCACGACCACGGAAGCGCAGGGTAACTTTGACCTTGTCACCGTTTTCCAAAAACTTGAACACGTTCCGCATTTTGACGTCATAGTCATGGGTGTCGGTGTTGGGTCGGAATTTGACCTCTTTCACTTCAATGATTTTTTGTTTCTTGCGGGCTTCGCTTTCGCGTTTCTGCTGTTCGTATTTGAACTTGCCGAAATCCATGATCTTGCAGACGGGCGGGTTCGCATTGGGCGAGATTTCAACCAAATCAAGTCCGACATCGGCGGCCATCTGCATTGCTTTGGCGGGATGAACCACCCCGACGTTTTCACCTTCGGCGCCGATCAGGCGAATTTCGGGGGCACGGATCTTTTCATTGACGCGCGGGCCAGTGTCTCTCTGCGGCGGCGCGTTGTGAGGTCTGCGGGCTATGGGTTCATTCCTTTGATAATTGCAGAAATTCGAGCCCGGAATTTAGACTGCTGCGCGTCCTGATTCAAGCGCCAACCTTGCCGAAAGGGCTCAATTAATCAGGTTTAACAGCAGGTTTATGCGCGAGCCGTGGCCATTCCAGTGGCCCGCGCGAATTTATCAGCCGACAAAGGCTTTTTCGATCACGAATTCCTTGGGCTCGGAATTGGCACCTTCGCGCAGACCGAACTCTTCCAGTATGGCCTTGATGTCTAGGTTGAAGGCCAGTGAACCGCAGACCATGGCGCGGTCGGTTTCCGGCTTGATGCCGCCCTCTATGCCCAGATCGGCAAATACGGTGCCGTCTTTCAGCAGGTTGGTGATGCGGCCCATCTTGGGGCTGTCTTCCCGTGTGGTGGTCGGGTAATAGCGGATCTTGTCGGCAAAGCCTTCACCCATCAGTTCGGCCAACATTTCATCCTGGCGGATGCTATCGATCAACTGACGGCCATATTCCAGCTCCGCCACTTCGCGGCAGGTGTGGGTGATGATGACCTCGTCATAATCCTCATAGGTCTGCGGCTCGCGCAGCAGCGAAGCGAAGGGCGCAAAGCCGGTACCAGTGGCGAAGAACCACAGGCGTTTGCCGGGCAGCAAGGCGTCGTGGACCAGCGTGCCAACGGGCTTGGGGCGCAGGATGATCTGATCGCCCGGCTTGATGTGCTGGAGTTTCGAGGTCAATGGGCCGTCCTGCACCTTGATCGAGTAGAACTCCAGCTCTTCGTCCCAAGACGGCGAGGCAATCGAATAGGCGCGCAACAGCGGTTTGCCGTTGTCGCCCAGCAGACCGATCATCACGAACTCGCCCGAGCGGAACCGCAAGGACGCAGGGCGCGAGACCTTGAAGGAGAACAGGCTGTCGGTCCAGTGTTTGACGTCCGTTACGGTCTGGGCGTCGGGCAGGACGGGGGCCTTTACGGCGGTTGCTTCGGTCACGGGCTTCATCTCTGTCATCGTTTCACTGCCGGTCTGCTAAACCGACATCTCCGTTTAAGCTTTGATCCACATCAGGAAAAGGGACAGATTGCCCCTTTCCTTAATTTAAGCTGGCTGTTGTCGGTCTTAGCCGCGCAGGCGGGCCTGATAGCTGTGGTCTTTCCAGTTGGCGCGGGCTAGCCATTGATCTTCCGGTTGACGGGCGGCCAGAGCATCGTCGATCTCGACTTCGTCAAATCCGCTGCGGCGCGCCATGGCATATTGATCTGCCAGAATGTGCCCTTTGGCGCGTAAACGGCCGGTATAACCTTTCAGGCGCAGTACACGTGCGATTGTAAAGCCACGACCATCGGCTGAGGACGGAAAGTCCACGCGCACCATCTGGGCATTGCCCAGGCGGTCAATCAGCTCATCCGGGTCAATGTCCGAGGCCACATCCAGCGCGACCACATCGTTGGCTGCGTCTTCCAGCGTCACAAATCCGTCGGTCCAGTCATCAGGGGCAAACCCCGTATCCGATACGATTACGTTCATGTTTTCTCTCCGGCGCGCACCATCTTGCCATCGACAAAATGTATGCCGCATTCTTCTTTGTTCTGATCGCGCCAGCGTCCGGCGCGGGGGTCTTCGCCCTCTTTGACCGGCGAGGTGCAGGGCGCACAGCCGATCGAAGGGTATCCTTTGGCCACCAGCGGGTGCCGGGGCAGGTTGTTTTCGTCCATATAGGCGCGCACGTCCTCGGGCGCCCAATGAGCCAGCGGGTTGACCTTGATCCGGCCTGTGCCGTCCTCGACCTCAAAGAAGTCGAGCGTGGCGCGAGTGCCGGACTGGAACCGTTTGCGACCTGTGATCCAGCCGTCATACCCAGCCAGAGCCCGCTGCAGCGGGAAGGTCTTACGCAGATTGCAGCACGCATCCATGTCCCGCAGACGCAGCGCGCCATAGGGGTCGTCGCGCTGCAAGTCTTCATCATCGGCGCGGATGACGTGAACATTTTTCAGGCCCAGACGTTCGCTGACCTCCTGCTGGTATTCCAGCGTTTCGGTGAACAGCATCTGCGTGTCCACAAACAGCACCGGGGTCATCTTGTTGACCACCGCCGCCATGTGCAGCAACACAACCGATTCCGCACCAAAGCTGGAGACCAGAGCAAGCTCTTCGATCTCCTCCAATGCGCCATGCATGACGTCATGGGCGCTGTGGTGGCGGAACTGGGCGTTAAGCGCCTCGACCTTTTCGGTTAGTTCGCTTCGGTCTTTGCCCAGTTCCGTTTGGATCAGGTCAAGCGGCATTGGCCTGCGCCTCGGGGTAGAGCGCCGCCTTGAACGGCGCCATGCCTACCCGACGATAGGTCTGCAGGAAAGTTTCCTCGCTGCTTTCGCGTTGCTCCAGGTACGTGTCGACGATGCGTTCCACTGCGGGCACAATCTCGTCATAGGCAAAGCCCGGACCGGTGCGATCGCCGATGGCAGCCGTCTCGGTACCGTCGCCACCCAGAGTGATTTGATAGTTTTCGACGCCGGCGCGGTCCAGACCCAGAATACCGATATGGCCGACATGGTGGTGACCACATGCGTTGATGCAGCCCGAGATCTTGATCTTAAGGTGGCCGATATCATGCTCCAGCTTCAGGTCTTCGAAGCGGGTCGCGATTTCCTGAGCCACCGGGATCGAGCGGGCGGTCGCCAGCGCGCAATAGTCCATGCCAGGGCAGGCGATGATATCGCTGATCAGGCCGATATTGGCGGTGGCCAGTTCGTATTCCTTCAGCTTCGCGTGGATTGCGGGCAGGTCCGATTTGTGAACATGCGGCAGGATCACGTTCTGCTCATGGCTGATGCGCAGTTCGTCATAGGCGAACTCTTCGGCCAGATCGGCCATCACGCGCATTTGCTCGGCAGTTGCATCGCCCGGTGTCTGGCCGTGCTTTTTGATCGAGATCGTGACGATCGCGTGGTCAGCATTCTTGTGCGGCGCAATGTTGGTGTCGACCCACGAGCGGAAGACTGGATCGTTGGTGTAAGCGCCTTCGAACGAAGCAACCGAACCTTCACGGAAAGTTGGCGGGGCGAAGTGGCCCTTGATCTCTTCCAATAGGTTCATGTCTGCGCCCTTGAATTGCGGGCGAACTTTCAGGAAGCGCTCGTTTACCTTGGCACGGATAGCGTCGATGCCATGCTCATGCACGGTGATTTTGATGCGCGCTTTGTACTTGTTGTCGCGGCGACCGATCTGGTTCCAGACGGAAACGGTAGCTTCGAGGTAAGCCAGCAGGTCGTCAAACGCGACGAAATCAGACAGTTCCTTGCCGATCATCGGTGTACGGCCCAAACCGCCCCCAACGATGACGCGAGCACCCAGAACGCCGTCACGCTCGACCAGTTGCAGGCCGATATCATGCGCCTTGATCACGGCACGGTCGTCTTCCGAACCGGTGATTGCGATCTTGAACTTACGCGGCATGAACTGGAATTCCGGGTGGTCGGTCGACCACTGGCGCAGCAGTTCAGCATAGGGGCGCGGATCGGCGACCTCATCCGCAGCGGCACCGGCGAAATGGTCGGCGGTCACGTTACGGATAGTGTTGCCCGAGGTCTGAATGGCGTGCATGCCGACCTCGGCCAGCGCGTCCAGCATGTCCGGCACGTCTTTCAGCTTCGGCCAGTTGTACTGGATGTTCTGACGGGTGGTAAAGTGGCCATAGCCCTTGTCCCACTTTTCAGCCAGCAGAGCCAACTGACGCATCTGCGCGCTGTTCAGCGTGCCATAAGGAATGGCGACCCGCAGCATGTATGCATGCAACTGCAGATACAGGCCATTCATCAGGCGCAGGGGTTTGAATTCGTCTTCGGTCAGCGAGCCGTCAATGCGGCGCTCGACCTGCGCGCGGAACTGCGCGTTACGTTCTGCCAAAAATGCGGTGTCGAACTCGGAGTAGCGATACATGATTAGCTGTCCTTGGTTGCAGCCCCGAACCTTGGGGCCTTGAAGGGGAGAGAGAGGGCCGAGGGTCAGGCCCGGGGCTGCGTTGGTGTTTCCTGCTTGCCATGGGCATAGTTCGAGGGTCCGGTGCGACGGAAGTCCTCGCGGAAATGGGTGGGTTCGGGGCCGTTGGCGCCTGCGACGGCGTCAGCCAGATAGGCTCCGACGATCTTGTTGGCCTGACGGGTGGCATCCAGCAGACGGACCTGTGCGTGGGCCTCATCCGTGATCAGCTCAGCCTCGGACAGCTCACGCGACCAGCGATCGTCTTCGGTCAGGTAAATGACGTCGCCTTCCAACAGATCGTTGGCGGTGACCACTTTGGGGGTAAAAGCGCGGGCCATCAGGCGTGCTCCTTCTTGAATTCGGTCAGGGCCTTGGCCGCTTGGCGCGGGGAGAGGCCGTAAAAGGTCAGGGTGGGGCCGTCCATCTCGGCGGCGGTCAGGTCATTGGGCAACTGGTCCAGCGTTGTTGCCAGTATGCGTTGATCTGGGCGTGAGGCGTTTTCCACCAGTGTCACCGGCGTGTCACGGTCGGCGCCATGCATTATCAGACGGCCCTGAATGAAGCGGGCCGACTTTTTGCCCATATAGATCGCCGCGACGGAACCGGCGCGTGCCAGTGCGTTCCAGTCGTGATCGGCAAAACCTTTAATGTCGTGGCCGGTCAGGAACCGCACCGAGGAATTGCGACCGCGGCGGGTCAGGCTTTGACCGATCCCTGCAACCGCAGCCGATGCCGCGGTAATTCCAGGCACGATCTGCCACGAGATACCTGCGGCTTCGACCGCTTCGATCTCTTCATCCAGACGGCCAAAGACGGTCGGGTCACCCGATTTCAGACGCACGACGTGGTGGCCTTTCACGGCGTAGTCGACCAGCAGGGCGTCAATGTCTTCCTGCTTCCAGGAAGGGCCGAACCCGGCCTTGCCGACATCGACCAGTTCAGCGGTCCTGCCAGCCAGGTCCAGAACGTCGGCGCTGATCAGACGGTCATGCAGCACGATATCTGCACGCCCAAAAGCTTTCAGCGCCTTGAGTGTCAGCAATTCAGGATCGCCGGGTCCGGCGCCGACAAAGTCGACATGGCCGGTGTGATCGTATGAATGCGGAACCTGCATCGTGAGTCTCGTGTTGGTTTGACTTGACCCTCAATATAGGAAATATTCCCGGTATTGTGCCATATGGGCGGATAAATAAGAACATACGTTCCAATACATCCGCAAAGTGGGACGCAAGTTTCGAAACGAAGGGAAAATTGGAATGTCGGTGCGGATTGATGACACGGATCGGAAAATTCTGGTCGAGCTACAGCGCGATGCCAGCCAATCGCTGGACGAAATAGCCGCCCGTGTCGGCAGTTCCAAGACCCCGGTCTGGAATCGAATCCGCAAGCTGAAAGGGGCCGGAGTCATCGGCCAGCAGACCGTTCTGTTGGATGCCGAGGCGCTGGGTTTCGAGGCGACCTTCTTCGTTCTGATCCGTACGTCGGAGCATGAGGCTGACTGGCAGCGCAAGTTCCTCAAAGCCTTGCGCGATCGCCCCGAAGTGCAAGAAGCACACCGGCTGGCCGGCGATATCGACTATATCCTCAAGGTTCGGGTCAAGAATGCGCGGGCCTATGATGAATTCTACCAAACCCTAATTTCCGAAGTGCGTGTGCACAACGTGACGGCGCTGTTGTCGATGGAGGAGATCAAGTCCACCACCATGCTGCCGCTGAACGCGCTGATCGAAAGCTGATGCCAGTCAAACCTGTACCATCAACCCGGTCAGGCCATGGAAGTGGTACGTGTTCGAGTATTCCGGTTCCGCCGTCAGGCACAGGTCCGGGTAGCGTTTGAACAGCGCCTTCAGAGCAATCCGCATCTCCAGCCGTGCCAGCGGGGCACCGACACAGAAATGCAGACCCCCGCCGAAACTGGTATTGGTCGCGATCGGCCGGGCGGGGTCAAAGCGGTCTGGTTCGCTCCAGACCGAAGGATCCCGGTTTGCTGCCCCAAGCAACAGCGCAACCTCATCGCCACGTTTGAAAGTGTGGCCGAATAGCTCGACTTCCTCATAGGCATATCGGGTGAACATGTGCAGCGGAGGGTCGTAGCGCAGGATTTCCTCGACAAAACCGTCCAGTTCGCAGGACCGAGGATCTAGCCCCAGTTTCAGAACCGTCTTCACGCCGTTACCCAGCGAATGAACAGTGGCCTCATGTCCGGCGTTCAGCAGCAGAATGCAGGTGGCGACAAGTTCGTCGCGTGAGAGTTTCTCGCCATCCTCTTCAGCGGATATCAGACGGGTGATCAGGTCGTCCTGCGGGTCGGTGCGGCGTTTTTCGATGTAGTCGCTCAGGAAAGCGGTGAAATCCCGTGCGGCGTTTGCTGCGATGTCCTCGGTTTCACGCGTGCGGCTGGCCTGATACATCGCCACCATGGCATGAGACCAGCGTAACAGATCGGGCGACATCTCCTCGGGCACGCCCAACAGGCGGCAGATTGTGATCACGGGGACTTGTGTACAAAAGGCGCCCAGCAGGTCAAAGGGCGTATCCGGAAAGCGGTCAATCAGATTGTGACTAAGATCACGAATGGACGGCTCAAGCGCAGAGATCGCGCGTGACGTAAAGGCCCGCATGACCAGCGCCCGCAGCCGTGTGTGGCGGGGTGGTTCAGCCTCAAGCAACGAATGTGCTTCGACATTCAGCCACGGCGCCAGGTGGGTGGGGCCGGGGCGCTGCAACTCGGCAGGGACTTCCCGGCCGAAACGGCGATCCTTCAGCAATACTTGCACAGCCCGGTGTGAGACAGCCGCGACTTTTTGGTAGTCTTCCCAATAAACAAGGTCCCCGTGCGCGCGAGCCTTGTCGTAAAAAGGGTAGGGGTTTTGCACGAAATCCGGATCGACCGGGGATTGGAGTACCGTCTTCATGCGGTGCAGACTTGCCATGCGGCGCGGTGAATGCAAGACCCTATACTATGCAGCGGGTTTGGGTGATCCTGGGATTTCTGTGTGCTGTCGGGTTGTTGTCCGCCGGCGTCTGGTCCTATGGCTATCGGCAGGCGCTGTCTCAGCTGAGCGAAAAAGCCGAGGCCGATCTTGAACTGGCTGCTGACCGGCTGAGCACGCAGATGCAGGTTTATCAGGAACTGGCTGTGCTGATGGCCAAGCACCCGGCCTTGCGAAGGCTTGAAACCCAGGAACAGCAACGCGCGGCCAGGGAGATACTGTTGGATGTGGCGGATAAGACCGCGGCCGTGAACATGATGTATCTGGACCGAACCGGCCAGGTTCTGGTTTCGGCGCAGCCCGTCGAACAAGACAACATGGCCGGGCATCCTGCTTTTCAGCGTGCGCTGCAGGGGGCGTTAGGCAACGCGCATGGTGTGATGCCGATCAGCGGCGACCGTATCTACTCCTATGCGGCCCCGGCGTTTGACGCCTCAGGCCGGGTCGAAGGCGCGCTGATGGTCGTAGCCGATGTACAGGATGTGGAACAGACCTGGCGTGGCAGCACCGAGGCCGTGTTCTTTATTGATGGGGATGGTGTGGTCTTTATCTCGAACAGGTCTGACCTGTTATTCTGGCAACGTGACGATGGGCAACAGGGGTTGACGCCGCCAGAGGGCGGCAAGGTCGATTTTACCTCGACCCGGGTCGGGCCACACGAACTTTGGAGGCTCAACTGGGGTCGCTACCTGCCAAGCCGCGCGTTGCACCTGATGCTTGATCTACCGGTGATCGACATGACGGCTGAGGTGTTGGTAGATGTTGCACCCGCCCGGCGTCTGGCCGGATTGCAGGCTGCAACTGTCGCTGCAATCTGTCTGGCCTTCGGAGCGTTGCTTTTTCTTGCAACCGAGCGCAGGCGTACATTGGCCGAAGCCAACGCGGTTCTGGAAAGCCGGGTCGCGCAGCGTACCCGCGCCCTGACCGCCGCAAACTCGGCCCTGCGCCGCGAGGTTCATGAACGGCAGGAAGCGGAAACAGCACTGAAGCAGGCGCAGGAGGAGCTAATTCAAGCCGGCAAGCTGAGTGCCTTGGGGCAGATGTCGGCGGGTATCAGTCATGAATTGAACCAGCCTCTGATGGCGATCCGGCAATTTGCCGACAACGGGGCGGCCTTCCTGTCCCGGGGGCGTGAAGCAAAGGCCGTCGAAAACCTGACACGCATTTCCGACATGGCCGCACGGATGGCGCGGATCATCAAAAACCTGCGCGCCTTTGCCCGCAACGAAAGTGAGCCGATGGGCAAGGTCGATCTGGTGCAGGTGATCGACACGGCTGTGGAGTTGACTGAGGCGCGGCTGCGCGCCGAAGGAGTGACCTTGGACTGGCATTCGCCTGAAAACCCGGTCTATGCATGGGGTGGCGAGGTGCGGCTGGTTCAGGTCTTTGTGAACCTGATCAACAACGCTGCAGACGCAATGAGCCAACAGGATGAGCGCCGTATCTGCATTGCGATCAAGGCCGATGAAAGGCTGACCGTTACGGTGCGCGATATCGGGCCAGGCATCGAGAACACTGAGAAATTGTTCGAACCTTTCTATACAACCAAAACGGTTGGTTCGTCCGAGGGGATGGGCCTGGGCCTTTCGATCTCGTATGGTCTGGTCCAGAGTTTCGGGGGGAATATTCGCGGTACGAACGCGCAAACCGGTGCGATGTTCACTGTAGAACTTGAATACTATCGGGAAGACGAGGTGGCATGACCCGAAAGGTTTTATTGGTCGACGATGACGCCGCTGTGCGTGAGGCGTTGGCGCAGACGTTAGAGCTTGCCGATTATGCTCCGGTCACAGCGGGATCGTTCGTTGCCGCCAAAGATCAAATCCGTGCCGATTTCCCCGGTGTCATCGTGTCGGACATCCGTATGCCCGGGCGGGATGGCTTTCACCTTTTGACCTACGCCCGTGAAGTTGACCCTGAACTGCCCGTCATCCTGTTGACCGGAGAAGGGGATATTCCCATGGCAGTGCGGGCAATGGGACAGGGTGCTTTCGATTTTCTCGAAAAGCCATGTGCCGCAGCCGACCTGCTGGAGGTTTTGAACAGGGCTTTTGACGCGCGTACGCTGGTTCTGGAACAGCGCACGCTGAAACACGAATTGGAACGCGGCGACCCCGCTGCGCGCCTGTTGTTCGGATTGTCCGCTCAGGCCGAAGCATTGAGAGAGCGGGTGCGGGCCGTTGCACCGACCGGGGCCGAGGTTCTGGTCACCGGACCCGCGGGCAGTGGGATTTCCAAAGTGGCAGAAGTTGTGCATCTGATGTCGCCGCAGGGACAGGGCCCGTTCGTAAAAAGGCCGTCGTCCGGTCTGACCCCAGATGCGTTGGTTCAAGTCTGCGAGGATGCGGCCGGAGGGTCGCTGTTTCTGGACGAGATCTCGGCGATGCCCGAGGCCACTCAGTACGCCGCGCTGGAGGCGGTCGAGCAGGGTATAGGCGCGCGGATACTGGCGGGAACAACGGCTGATCTGGCCGCGCTGTCGGCAGAAGGGCGATTTCATGCGGACCTGTTTTATCGGCTAGATGTGATGCGCGTGCGTATTCCGTCTTTGGCTGAGCGACCCGAGGACATTCCGGTAATCTTTCGACACTACGTAGAGCAGGCGGCCGAGCAGGCAGGCATCGCGGAACCCGAGATTTCGTCCGAACAAATGGCGTCGTTGATGGCCAGCGATTGGCCCGGGAACGCCCGGTCGCTGATGTCCGCGGCCATGCGGTTTGTTCTTGGGATGCCGGAAGAGGTTGCGCAAGCCACCGATCTTGGGTTGAGCGAACAGATGGCTCGGGTGGAACGGTCTTTGCTGATTGCTGCGTTGGGGCGGCATAACGGTAAGGCCTCGGACGCCGCCAAGGCGCTGAAGCTTCCGCGCAAAACTTTCTATGACAAGCTGGCCCGGTATCAGATTCGTCCTGAAGACTACCGCAGATGATCCGAAGGTCTCCAGACACTTTGATCGCGTTTTCACACGGTTAGTGGTGTCCGAAAAGGCAAGCCACAGGCGCGGGCTGCGGCTGATTCAATGTCAAAACCAAGTGATTCTTCGGCTCGATTCGAGAAGAGTGCGAAAATCCGCACAACGAGCAATATGCTTGTGCGAAATTTCGCACATCGAGTCATGGCGCCCAAAACGTGACTCTGAGAGGCGGCTTTTATATGATTGTTACAAAAGGAAAAAACAGCACACAACGAGAGATGTAATAAAACGTTGAGCCGCAACCACTGATTCGGTTCACTTCCCGGCACGAGGCGCTGTTTTGGCGCCCTTTGGAAAACTGAGGAAGTCTGGGAGGAAAAACAGATGAAATTCCTGACAACGGCTGCAACCGCAGTCGCGCTCACCGTAACTGCGACCGCTGGCATGGCCGCCTGTGATGACGGCGAGATCGTCGCAAAGTTTGCGCACGTAACAAATAGTGACAAGCACCCCAAAGGTATTGCGGCATCGCTGCTGGAAAAGCGTGTCAACGAAGAGATGAACGGCGTGATGTGCGTAGAGGTCTATCCGAACTCGACGCTCTACAACGACGACAAGGTGTTGGAAGCAATGCTGCAGGGCGACGTCCAGCTGGCCGCTCCGTCGCTGTCCAAGTTTGAGAAATTCACGAAACAGTTCCGTCTGTTCGACCTTCCGTTCATGTTCAAGAACATCGATGCCGTGGATGCGTTCCAGGGCTCGGCTGAAGGACAGGCGATGAAAGACAGCATGCAGCGTCGCGGCCTGCAGGGGCTGGCTTTCTGGCACAATGGCATGAAGCAGATGTCGGCCAATAAACCGTTGGTTGATCCTGCCGATGCAGAGGGTTTGAAGTTCCGCGTACAGTCTTCGGATGTTCTGGTGGCGCAAATGGAAGCCATCGGCGGCAGCCCGCAGAAAATGGCATTCTCGGAAGTTTACGGCGCACTGCAGCAGGGCGTTGTCGACGGGCAGGAAAACACCTGGTCAAACATCTACGGCAAGAAGTTCTTTGAAGTGCAGGACGGCATCACCGAGACCAACCACGGAATCATCGACTATCTGGTCGTGACCTCGGTTGACTGGCTGGACAGCCTTGACCCTGAAGTGCGCGAACAGTTCCTGGGCATTCTGTCCGAAGTCACTGAGACCCGCAACAAAGAAGCCTTTTCTGTGAACGAAGCTGCCAAAGCCTCGATCACCGATGCGGGCGGTATCATTCGCGAACTGGATCCTGAACAGCGTCAGGCATGGGTCGATGCGATGAAACCGGTTTGGGACAAGTTTGCCGACGACGTTGGTCAGGACAAGATCGACGCTGCTCAGGCGATCAACGCCGGTTTCTGATCCTAAAACAAGCCGCGCGTCCGAAGACCGGATGGTCACCGGAGCGAAGGCGGGGCGGGCCCCCCGAAGGCCCGCCTGAAATCACTCTCATCACATAAATTGCGGGGACAATGAGATGTCTGGTGCGAAACCCGGCCAAGGCGGGCTGACCGACCATATCGAAGAAACCCTGATTGCGTTGCTGCTAGGCCTGATGACGGCTGTGACATTTGCCAACGTGATCGCGCGGTTCGTTTTTAACTCCAACATTCTGTGGGCGCTTGAGCTAACAGTGTTTACCTTTGGCTGGCTGGTTTTGCTGGGCTCGTCTTATGCGGTGAAGAAACACGCGCATCTGGGTGTGGATGCCATTCTGAATATGCTGGCCCCGGCACCGCGCCGGATACTAGCGCTGATTGCCGTTGGCTGCTGTCTGGTGTTTTCGCTGTTGATGCTCAAAGGCGCGTATGACTATTGGGCCGTGTTTGCCGATTTGCCGCCCACTTCGGGCCGCTGGTTCCCGACAGGGTTCAATTTCGATGCACGAAGCCAGAGTTTCTACGAAGTTGACGACATTCCCATGGTCGCGCCGCTGCGGTTTCTGGAAGAAATGATCAACTATGGCGAGTCCTACGAGAAACTGCCCAAGGTCGTTCCGTATTTCATCCTACCGCTGTCGATGTTGCTGCTGGTGATCCGTTTCGCGCAGGTCGCCGTTCAGATTTGGCGCGGTGAGACCGACCGTATTGTCGCCAGCCACGAGGTTGAGGACGAGATTGAAGAAGTGCGCGCTCAACAGGGGGGGCATGACTGATGGACGTTGTACTTCTATTCTCAATGGTCATTGGCCTGCTGCTGATCGGCGTTCCGATTGCGGTGGCTCTGGGTCTCAGTTCGACCCTGTTCCTGCTGATCTATTCTGACAGTTCGCTGGCTTCGGTCGCGGGCACTCTGTTCGAAGCGTTCGAAGGACACTTTACCTTACTGGCGATCCCGTTCTTCATTCTGGCCTCGTCCTTCATGACGACGGGCGGTGTGGCGCGACGGATCATCCGGTTCTCGATTGCCTGTGTCGGGCATTTGCCCGGCGGACTGGCGATTGCGGGCGTGTTTGCCTGTATGCTGTTCGCGGCACTGTCGGGGTCGTCCCCTGCGACTGTGGTCGCCATCGGTTCGATTGTCATCGCCGGGATGCGGCAGGTTGGCTATTCCAAGGAATTCGCCGCTGGCGTGATCTGTAACGCCGGTACTCTGGGCATTCTGATCCCGCCGTCGATCGTGATGGTTGTCTATGCGGCAGCCGTTGAAGTCTCGGTCGGGCGTATGTTCCTGGCGGGTGTCATTCCGGGCCTGATGGCCGGTCTGATGCTGATGGTAACGATCTACGTCATGGCCAAGGTCAAGAACCTGCCCAAAGGCGAATGGAAGGGCTGGGGGGAGGTTATAACCTCGGCCCGTGAAGCCGGTTGGGGCCTGTTCCTGATCGTTATCATTCTGGGCGGTATCTACGGCGGTATCTTCACACCAACTGAAGCTGCTGCGGTTGCGGCGGTCTATGCCTTTCTGATTGCAAGCTTTGTCTACAAGGACATGGGGCCGCTTAGTACTGAAGAGGGTACGGAAAACGTTCCGCTGCTGAAGAAACCCTATGCGCTGATTACCGCATTCATTCACCCGGACACAAAACACACGCTGTTTGAAGCCGGTAAGCTGACCGTCACGCTGCTATTCGTGATCGCCAACGCGCTGATCCTCAAGCATGTGCTGACAGACGAGCAGGTGCCGCAACACATCGCCAATGCCATGTTATCGGCGGGATTGGGGCCTGTGACTTTCCTGATCGTGGTCAACGTGATCCTGCTGATCGGTGGCCAGTTCATGGAACCGTCAGGCCTGCTGGTGATCGTCGCGCCCCTGGTGTTCCCGATTGCGATCGAGTTGGGTATCGACCCGATCCACCTAGGCATCATCATGGTGGTGAACATGGAGATCGGGATGATCACACCTCCGGTCGGTCTGAACCTGTTCGTGACGTCGGGTGTGGCGGGAATGCCGATGATGAAGGTGGTGAAGGCGGCGCTGCCGTTCCTGGCCGTGCTGTTCGTCTTCCTGATCATGGTGACGTACATCCCGTGGATATCGACCTTCCTGCCCAACACATTCATGGGGCCGGAAATAGTTACCAACTAACGGGTTTCGATAAACAAAGGTTAAGCCGGGTCCGTGCAACGGCCCGGCTTAATTCGTTCAGGTGCTGTATTTCTGCAAGTAATTCTGAACCCAGCCGACGGCTCCGAACGCGCGGTTGCGGCCCTATGGGTGCAATGAGACCGGGACATTTCTGGTATTTGGCTGTTTTCAGTCAAAAGAGCCTATGCCCTTGAACGCCGGGGACGAGTTCTTATCTCTCGGTTAGAGGACGACCTCCCCTCAATGGGTAATCATTCGGGACGACCCGAACCGGATTGAGGTGTCCTGATGTCTTGGATTTTCCTGTTATTTGCCGGCCTGCTTGAAATCGTGTGGGCCGTTGCCATGAAACAATCGGCCGGTTTCACCCGGTTGTGGCCAACTGCCATTATGGGCATGTCCATGATCGGCTCTTTCGGGTTGCTGGCGCTTGCTATGCGTACGCTGCCGCTTGGAACGGCTTACGTTATCTGGACCGGTATCGGCGCGGTGGGTGCGTTTCTGGTTGGCGCGATGTTCCTGGGTGAGGCTCTGACCCCATTGCGCATCAGTGCCGCAATCCTGATCGTGTCCGGCCTGATCGTCATGAAGATCGCGTGATCGGCAGGTTAAAACAGACAATCATGCTGCCCGTTCGGGTTATTGGCTGTCAATGATACCGAAGGCGGGTCTGAGCCAACGCAGTACAGACCCGGACCTTCGGTCAACAATGTTGTTATTTGCGTTTCCTGAACAAGCGGGAAAGCCCACGCTTTTTCCCGGATTTGGCCTCGACTGATCGTGTCGTTTCAGACGGCTCACTGCGCTGCGGGATGGATGGTTCTTTGCTCGTCGGTTGGTAGTTGTGCCATTTGTCGATGGAAAATCCACCTTTGAGGACGTCTACATAGTCAACAGGCGCGTATTTTGGGTTGATGAACACAAGATCCACTTGAAAGAGGTAACCGCTGTAGTAGCACAGGTCGATTATCTCCAAGAGCTCAAAACCGGCGGCCATCGCCAGCTGCATTCGCTCGAATATCCTTTCCCGCGGAGATTCCAGGATCAGGACCGAGCAGTGTTTCAGCGCTTCTTGAGCACCCTCCAGAATCATTTCTTCGGCCCCGTCGACATCGATTTTCAACAAGAAAGGGGCAGCTGGGGCCTGTTCGACGACAAAGGTATCAAGCTTCAGCGTCGGCACTGTGCGCAGTGTTTCGGTCGGTGCTTCGCCGTGCGCGAACCTTGCATGAGTGACGTCTTGTCCTTGCATGACGGTGGAGACCGTCAGTTGCGCAGTCCCGTCAGAATTGGAAACCGCGACTTTGTTGAGCTCGTAATCTATGTTTGCGTCGCTGTAGACTTTTTCGATGGATTCGAAATGCTCTTCGATGGGCTCAAACAGATAGTGCTTCTTTTCGGGAAATGCGGCCATCAATTCATGTGTGCCAAAATGGATGCCAACATCCAGCACGCATTCGATGGGAAATTCGGCATCGCGAAGCTGTTGAAGAAGCGAAATCTTGCTTGGGTGACGCTGACTACTTTTCATAACGTTCCTTAAATCGGCGATAGTGTGTGGTGTCTGGCTGGTGTGCCAGGAAACACGACTGCTACTGATTGAGTTTGATTCTGGTCCGAGCAATTTGCCTCACGCGAGAGTTTGACGATGAGGCGAGCGAATTCAACAAGTTCTTTTCCAGCCGAATATAATCAGACGAGAAGCGTTCAGGCTTGCTCCAATGCCTCGACAATTGAAGAGAAGTCCGCAGCCTTAAGGCTAGCGCCGCCAACCAGCGCACCATCCACGTTTGATACGCCAAAGATTTCGGTCGCGTTGGACGGTTTGACCGAACCCCCATAAAGCAGACGCACTGAGCGGCCGACGCCTTCACCGAAACGCCGTTCCAGGCGGGTGCGGATAAAGTCGTGAACCTCTCCGATTTCGTTCAGCGTGGGAATTTTTCCAGTACCAATGGCCCAAATCGGCTCATAAGCGACGATCAGGTTTTCGCCGGTCGACTGGTCGGGGATCGAGCCCGACATCTGTCCGCCGATGATGTCCAGTGTATTGGCGGCTTCGCGCTGTTCCAGGCTTTCGCCGACGCAGATGATTGCCTTCAGCCCAGCATCCATGGCGGCGCGGGCCTTGGCGCGAACGTCTTCGTTCTGCTCGTCGTGATCCTGGCGTCGCTCGGAATGGCCCAGAATGACCGCGTTTGCACCGGCGTCCACCAACATGTCTGCGCTGATATCGCCAGTATGCGCACCCGAAGTCGCCGCATGGCAATCCTGTCCGCCGACGATGATCCCCGTGTCATGCACGGTCTCGGCCGCGCGGTGCAACAAGGTGGCGGGCGGGCAGATCAGCACGTCTATGGCCGGAGAGGGGAAAGCACGGGCCAAAGCCTCCAACTCGCTCAGGGCTGTCGTGGTTCCGTTCATTTTCCAATTGCCAGCCGCCAGCTTACGCCGCATGTCCCATTCTCCCTGAAGTAAAGTTTTTCTTTGAACCGGATAACACCGCCAGTCCAGACTGACAATTCCGGTTGCAGAGCAGACCGCAAAACGGCAGTGTCCGCGCGCAGAAAGGAACGGGCGTATGATCGAAAACCTTGATCTGACAAAACTTGACCAACGCGATCCGGTCGAACTTGGCAAGCTGCTGCGCGCGGTGGGTGAAGTGGGTTTTCTGACCGTTTCGAACACCGGGCTGAACGCTGACCGCGTGCGTCAGGTTCTGGGCGCGTATCGTGCGTTTTTTCATCTGCCCGAGGCCGAGAAGAAACGGGTCGATATGGCGCTGACCGGGTCCAACCGGGGCTGGGGCGCGTCGCGGTCCGAGCAGGTCGACCCGGAGGCGAATCCCGATTTCAAAGAAGTGTTCGATTGTGGCTATGAATTGCCTGTGAACAGTCCCTATGCCGATGCGGGACTTGGTGTCTACGCCCCGAATCTGTGGCCGGACAATCCACCAGCGTTCAAGGAGACAATTCAAACCTATTACATGGATGCCTGCGCAGTCGCGATGCGCGTTTTGCGGGCGATCGCCGTGGCGCTGGGGCGCGCGGAGAACAGTTTTGATGGCGCGTTTGATACTCCGATGGCGCTGCTGCGGGGAAATTTCTACCCGCAACGTCCCGATTGGGCCGGGGAGCGCGACTTTGGCATCGGCGCCCATACGGATTATGGCTGCCTGACTTTGCTGGCCACTGACGGAACCTCGGGGTTGGAGGTGCGGATGCCCGATTATAGTTGGGCAAAGGTCGAAGCCGGGCCCGGGACCTTCATCATCAATTTCGGTGAAATGTTGGAGCTCTGGACGGCGGGTCAGGTCAAGGCCACGCTTCACCGTGTGGTTGGTGGCGCACACGAGCGCCTGTCCGTGCCGCTGTTTTTCAACCCGTCATTTGACACCAACGTAGCACCGCCAAAATCAGGTCGGATCATTCGCGCCGGCGAGCATCTGACCCGCCGGTTCAATGAGACCTACGTCCACCTACAGGCATCTTAGGATTGGGGCGTCAGCCCTTCGTCGAATTTGATTGACTCGCCACAACCGCAGGCGTCGACAACGTTCGGGTTGCGGAACTTGAAACCTGATTCCAAAAGCGAGACCTCATAGTCGATCTCGGTCCCGAACAGAAACATCTGCGCCATCGGAGCAATCATGATCCGCGCGCCGTCCTGTTCGACGACCTCGTCGTTCGCGTCGGCCTGATCGACATAGTCCATGGTGTATTCCATGCCGGCACAGCCGCCTTTCTTGACGCCGATGCGCAGGCCGGCGTGACCACCTGATTTCATCAGGCGGACAATCTGCTCTGCCGCTTTGGGCGTCATGGTCACGGCCTGTTTGCCGGGAATGCCGAACATTGTGATCTCCGTTGTCGCGCGTAGCATCCAATCTAGTGCTGACATGGCAATGGCTCAAGACATAGCAGCGCTGCTTACCTAACTTTTCTGTCGCCCCGGGAATGACGCTTGCCTTTTGAAATCAAGTGACCTTAGCTGAACCCAAGGGTTTTCAGACAAGGTGAGATGAGATGGCTAACTATAAAGTTTTTTGCAAAAACATGGCATTGGCGTCAATTCTTTCGGTGGCCGCCGGTATGGCGTGGTCCGAAACCGCGCAAAAGGTACATCCAGTTAATTGCGCAACCGCCGAAGGCGATTTGCGCGCGATTGCAGCCGAAAAAAAGCACGCACAGGATCAACAGGTTGAAAGCGTGGTCGCGCTCACGCCCGCAGGGGCGCTTTTGGGGTTGGCGACCGGCACCGAAAACAAGAGATTGTCCATGTTGGCTGGCGACTATGTCAAAGCGTTGGATGAAAGAGCCGCCGAGATCAAGTCCAAGTGCGGTGTTCAGTAACCCTTTGGCTTAAATAAGAAAAGACCGCTCTCGGGCAAGAGCGGTCTCTTATTCTGGCCGTCCGGCGGGGAATTACGGGGGACGTGTAATTCCTCCCGGCCTGTACTGTGTACTTTACGGGATGCACGTACCAGCACGCCGGGACTATTCTCGGACTAGGTAACGGTTTTTCGACGGGTTGGTGACAGAAAAGTAAATCTTTTGCGACAAAGGTTTGTTTTGTCTGGCTTACATAAAGCCAAGTTCCAGCCGCGCCTCGTCCGACATCATCTCCATGCCCCAGGGCGGTTCCCATGTCAGTTCGACGTCAACCTCTTTGACACCCGCGACGGGTTCGATTGCTTCGACGATCCAGCCGGGCATTTCGCCGGCGACCGGACAACCGGGCGCAGTCAGCGTCATGATGACTTTCACCGCGTTTTCCTGCGTGATGTCGATCGTGTAGATCAAACCCAGATCGTAGATATTCACCGGGATTTCCGGGTCAAAGACCGTACGGCAGGCTTCTACCACTGCGTCGTACAGGGGATGCTCAATGGACGAAGGCGAAATCAGTGGTGTGCCTTCCAGGTGTTCACTCGGATGAGTCATTGGTGCCTCGGGTCTGGTTCCTGAGCAATTATATAGGGAAAGCCTGTGGCAGCGTCCAGTGGTGCAATGACGCCCCCTAAGGGGCGCCTACAGGTCCTAGTCGTTGATGTCGTGCCGGAAGGTTTTCACCTGACCATGAGGCAGGGAGTAAACCCGACGCAGCACCAGCCATGCGATCAGGGACAATGCCGCGAAGATCAACAGCAAAACCGGCAGCGAAGGCGTCATTCCGGGGATGACAAGAAGCAACCCGGTGATGGCTGCCCCGATCGCAAAGCCCAGAAAGATAAATCCGGGCAACACGATCTCGAGGATTCCAAGCGCCAGCGCTGCGGCCAGCCAGATCCACCAGGTCAGCCAGAAGGGATCGGCCATTACTTACCTCCTCTCAGCATCTTGAAGGCATCGCCAAATGCCTCGAGCGCGTTGGCGGGCACAACGATGGTTTGAGAACCGGTGCCATTGCCCAGTGCATTCAACGCCTCGACCTGTTTCAGGGCAACCTGATACTGCGCGGCCTCGATGCCGTTGTCCTGAATGGCCTTGGCAACCACACCGGTTGCATAGGCTTCGGCTTCGGCCTGTATACGGCGGGCCTTAGCGGTTTGCTCGGCCGCGTAAAGTTCCGCATCGGCGCTCAGTTCTACCGCACGTTTCTGACCCTCGGCTTCTGTCACCTGTGCGCGGCGGGCGCGCTCGGCGTTCAGCTGTTGCAGCATCGCGTCGCGGGTGGCCTGATCCAGGTTTACGTCCAGAATCTCGGCGCGGGTCACTTCGATCCCCCAGTCATCAACGGCGGTTTCTACGCTTTCCTGAATGCGGGTGATCAGTTGCGCTCGGTTCGATTGGACCTCATCCAGATCCATCTTACCGATTTCCGCCCGGACGATACCGGCCACGGTTGTTGCGATAGCGCCGTCAACGTCGCGAATACGGTACACCGTCTTTTCCGGTTCGAGAATGCGATAAAACACCGAGGTGTCGATCTGCACCAGAACGTTGTCCTTGGTAATCGCGTCCTGCGTCGCGTTCGGCAGTTGGCGTTCAAGAATGGATATCTTGTGGCGGGCAACATCCAGAAAAGGAACGATAAAGTTGATGCCCGGGCCAAGCACCGAGTGCAGGCGTCCGAACCGTTCGACCACGTACTTTTCGGATTGTGGAACGATTTTGATACCTTTGAAAATGACAACGACGATCAAAACCGCCGCCAGTATATAAATGATGTTTGACGTCAGCAATCCAACGATCTGGTCTTCGTTCATGCCTATCATATCTGTCCTCTTTTATTGTGTACTATAGTATACATATGGGGATTGAGTCGCCCGTTTTCAATTCTGGTATGGGGCGAATGCACTAGGATGCAAATCTCTGACGTCGACGACATGGGGCGGAATTTTCGGATTGTGACCGCTTTGCATCCCACCGTGTTTGCGTTATCGGGCAGGGATGAAACTGATCATCGATACAGACCCCGGCATCGACGATGCCATGGCGATTGCCTATGCCGCTGCCGCGCCCGAAATTGACCTGATCGGGCTGACCACAGTTTTCGGCAATACGCATGTGCATCAATCCAGCCGCAACGCCCGTTTTTTGCTCCAAAAGCTTAGGCTGGACGCGCCGGTGGCTGAGGGTGCTGCATTTGCGCTGGGTCAGAGCCGTCATGCTCCGTCCGACCACGTGCATGGCCCGGAAGGCTTTGGAGATATTACTGAAATCCCTGACATCGGTGCCAACCACGACATGTCAGCGGCCGAGTTTCTGGTCGATACGGCGCGTCGCCATAAGGGCGAACTGGTCGTCTGTGCGGTTGGCCCTTTGACCAATATCGCCCTGGCCATGCAACTGGACCCTGAGTTTGCGCGCAATATCAGGCGCTTGGTTGTCATGGGTGGCGCGGTCTATTGCCCCGGTAATGTGAACCACCATGCAGAGGCCAACATCTATCATGACGCCCGTGCCGCGGACATCGTCTTTGCCACGCCACCGGAAACCATGGTTGTGGGGTTGGATGTGACGTTGAAAACCCTCTATGAAACTGCTGATTTCGACGCGCTGGCCGGGCGATCCCCGGATATGGGTGGGTTTCTGCGGGATATTTCTCGGTTCTATCTGAAGTTCTACAAAGAGGTCGGCGGGCTCGAAGGGTGCGGCCTGCACGACTCAACTGCGGTGATTGCCTGCACGCATGAGCTGATGTTCGAAATGGTGGAAACCGGCCTGAACGTGGTGACTGAGGGGCCAGAGATCGGCGCTACGCGTCCCGATCCGTTGCGCCCTGCGGTCCGCGTGTGCCGGGATGTGGACGGGGCAGGAGTCGTGCAACTGTTCACTGAGCGCGTCGCGTCACTGCCCTGACGGGTTGCAATGGCTGGGCAGATCGGGCACATCCCACCCGGTTCAGCGACCCCGAGGCAACCCCATGACCGAGCGTTTTTCCTTTGACTTGAAAGCCACCGACGGCAAGGCCCGAACCGGAGTGATCAACACGCCGCGTGGCGAGGTGCGGACGCCCGCTTTCATGCCTGTGGGCACTGCGGCGACGGTTAAGGCGATGATGCCCGAAAGCGTGCGTGCGACCGGGGCGGATATCCTGCTGGGCAACACCTATCACCTGATGCTGCGTCCCACGGCCGAACGCATCGATCGGCTGGGCGGGTTACACAAGTTCATGAATTGGGAGCGCCCGATCCTGACCGACTCGGGCGGGTTTCAGGTCATGTCGCTGGCCGGGTTGCGCAAGCTGACCGAAAAGGGCGTGACGTTTAAATCCCATCTCGACGGCTCAAAACACGAGCTGACGCCGGAAAGGTCGATGGAGATCCAGCGCCTTCTGGGCTCCGACATTGTCATGTGTTTTGACGAATGCCCGGCCTTGCCTGCAGACCGGGATCGCATTGCCGATTCGATGCGCCTGTCGATGCGTTGGGCTGATCGCTCGCGTGAAGCGTTCGGAGATCGCCCTGGACACGCACTGTTCGGCATCATGCAGGGCGGGCTGGAACAGGATCTGCGCGAGGAAAGCGCCGAGGCGCTCAAGCAGATCGGGTTCGAAGGCTATGCGGTCGGTGGTCTGGCCGTGGGTGAGGGGCAGGAGGCCATGTTCGATTGTCTCGATTACGCCCCGGATTACCTGCCGACAGATAAACCGCGGTATCTGATGGGGGTTGGCAAACCCGACGACATCGTCGGCGCCGTCGCGCGCGGCATCGACATGATGGATTGCGTTCTGCCCTCGCGCTCGGGCCGCACGGGGCAGGTGTTTACCCGGCACGGTGTTGTGAACATCAAAAACGCCCGCCACGCTGACGACCCGCGCCCGCTGGATGAACATTGCACTTGTCCGGCCTGTTCGAATTACTCCCGCGCGTACCTGCACCATGTGTTCCGCTCGAATGAGATGATCTCGGGCATGTTGCTAACCTGGCACAACCTGCACTACTTCCAGGAAATCATGCTGGGTATGCGCGACGCGATTGCGGCGGGCAAGTTCGAGGCATGGCAGGTCGAGTTTCACGCGAAGCGTGCGCAAGGCGACATCGAGCCTCTTTAGTCATTTGCGATAGCGCCATTCTGCAAAAACGGTGGATATGTCGGCGCGATACCTTGCAGTCCGGAAAACCTCGGGTCATTCTGAACCGCGATACACGACGGTAAGGTTGAAAAAGGGCGATGAGGCCCCACCTTTATCGTCCAAGACAGGAGATGGCCAGGCGTTGCCTTATTCAGGGACCGGAGCCATCTTGCCAACGATAAGGATTGAGCATGCAAGAGCCTCTGAATTCCTCATACCCCGTACTTCCGCTGCGCGATATCGTGGTGTTTCCACACATGATTGTGCCGCTGTTCGTGGGTCGGGAAAAATCCGTCCGCGCACTGGAAGAAGTGATGCAGGACGACAAGCAGATTCTGCTGTCCAGCCAGATTGACCCGGGCGATGACGATCCGGTCGAAGACGGAATTTACCGTTCTGGTGTTCTGGCCAATGTTCTGCAATTGCTGAAGTTGCCCGATGGCACCGTAAAGGTGCTGGTCGAAGGGCAGGCACGCGTGCAGATCACTGAATTTCTCGAAAACGAAGAGTTCTTCGAAGCCCGCGCCGAGTATCTGACCGAGATTCCGGGCGACGTCACCACGACCGAGGCGTTGCAGCGCACCGTCGCGGATGAGTTTGAGCGCTATGCCAAAGTGCGTAAGAACATCCCAGAGGAGGCGCTGACCGCCGTCGGTGAAACCGCCGAACCAGCCAAGCTGGCCGATCTTGTGTCGGGTCATCTGGGCATCGAGGTTGAACAAAAGCAAGAACTGCTGGAGACGCTCTCGGTCAGCGAGCGGCTTGAGAAGGTCTATGGCCTGATGCAGGGCGAAATGTCGGTTCTGCAGGTGGAGAAAAAGATCAAGACCCGCGTCAAATCCCAGATGGAGAAGACGCAGCGCGAGTACTATCTGAATGAGCAGATGAAGGCCATTCAGAAGGAGCTTGGCGATGGCGAGGACGGCAGCAATGAAGTTGCCGAACTGGAAGCCAAAATCGCCGAGACCAAGCTGTCGAAGGAGGCGCGCGAGAAGGTCGAGGGTGAACTGAAAAAGCTGCGCAACATGAGCCCGATGTCCGCCGAGGCGACCGTCGTACGCAACTATCTGGACTGGATTCTTGCGTTGCCGTGGGGCACCAAATCCCGTGTGAAAAAGGATCTGGGCCGTGCGCAAGAGATCTTGGATGCTGATCACTATGGCCTTGAAAAAGTCAAGGAACGGATCGTCGAGTATCTGGCAGTTCAGCAGCGTTCGAAAAAGCTGAAAGGCCCGATCATGTGCCTCGTCGGCCCTCCGGGTGTTGGTAAGACCTCGCTTGGCAAGTCGGTTGCGCGTGCGACGGGGCGCGAGTTCATTCGCATCTCGCTGGGTGGTGTTCGTGACGAATCCGAGATCAGGGGGCACCGTCGGACCTATATCGGCTCGATGCCCGGTAAGATCATTCAGGCGTTGAAAAAGGCGAAAACCACGAACCCGCTCATCCTGCTCGACGAGATCGACAAGATGGGGCAGGACTTCCGTGGCGACCCGGCTTCGGCCATGCTTGAGGTGCTGGACCCAGAGCAGAACAATACGTTCATGGACCACTACCTTGAGGTCGAATACGACCTGTCGAACGTGATGTTCCTGACGACGTCGAACAGCTACAACATGCCTGGGCCTCTGCTGGACAGGATGGAAATCATCCCGCTGGCCGGCTACACCGAAGATGAAAAGAGCGAGATCGCGAAGCAACACCTGATCAGCAAGCAGGTTAAAAACCATGGTTTGAAAGCCAAGGAATTTGAACTGACCGATGAAGCACTGCAGAAGATGATCCGTACCTACACCCGTGAGGCGGGCGTGCGGAACCTAGAGCGTGAAATCGCCAAGGTGGCGCGGAAATCGCTGACCAAGATCATCAAGAAAGAGGCGGACTCGGTAACCGTGACGCCGGATAATCTGGATGAGTTCCTGGGCGTGCCTAAGTTCCGTTACGGTCTTGCCGAGCAGGACGATCAGGTTGGTGTCGTCACGGGTTTGGCCTGGACGTCCGTGGGCGGTGACCTGCTGCATATCGAGGCGCTGAAACTGCCCGGCAAAGGGCGGATGAAGACCACGGGTAAGCTGGGCGATGTGATGAAGGAATCCATCGATGCGGCCTCGTCTTATGTGCGGTCGATCTCGCCTCAGATCGGGGTGAAGCCGCCGAAGTTCGACACGCTGGATATCCACGTCCACGTGCCGGATGGGGCTACGCCCAAGGACGGCCCGAGCGCCGGTTTGGCGATGGTGACCTCAATCGTGTCCGTGCTGACCGGAATCCCGGTGCGCAAGGATATCGCGATGACCGGTGAGGTTTCGCTGCGCGGCAACGCCATGCCGATCGGTGGTTTGAAGGAAAAACTGCTGGCGGCCCTTCGCGGTGGCATCAAGACCGTTCTGATCCCGGAAGAAAACGAAAAGGATCTGGCCGAGATTCCGGACAATGTAAAAGAAGGGTTGAAGATCATCCCTGTCACGCATGTATCGGAAGTGCTGAAACACGCGCTGATCAGCGATCCGGAACCGGTTGAATGGGATGAGGCCGCGGAAGAGGCTGCGGCAGCTGCAGCCAAAGCGGCCGAAGATGCAGGGCGATCCGCAACAGCGCATTAAACAAATCAAAGGCGGGGTTTTCCCGCCTTTTTTACAACCCGATGACGGGTTTTTTCGGGTCTAGAATCTCTTCCTCGGCAATATATTCCCGGAACTTTTCCGCGGGCAGGGCAGAGCGCACCGCCAGACTAAAAATAACTGCGGAAAACAGTACGCATAACGCAATGTCCCACCCGAACGGGATTTGCTTTAGCGCGCCGTCCCCGAACTGACCGAGATAGGAAATCAACCCGATTCCAACAAGGTACGGCAACAGCCACAATGCTTCGGTCACGTCCATCTCGTCCAGCCTGTTGTGAAACCGTGCCAACAGCAGAATCAATCCGATGACCAGCGCGATGCCGAGGCGCCAAACCGTGTCCCAACCGCTCCAATATACAACAAGGGTTGCGATGGCGAAGGCTGACACCGCGACCAGTTTTACCGCCGGGATGCGGATGGATCGAGGGTGATCCGGCATCAGATGGCGCAGGCACACAACAGCAATCGGGCCAACTGCAAAGGACAGCACGATTGCGGCACCATTAAGCGCGATGACAGTGGTGAACGGAATCGTCAACAGAAACAACACCCCGATCAGGAAGTTCAGTGCCAGCGCCCATAACGGAACACCGAATGAGGAAAGAGTCATTAGCCGTTTCGGCAGAAATCCGTTCTTTGACAAAGCCATGGCGATCCGGGCGTTCGATCCCGTTGCAACCAGCCCGTTCCCGAATGGTCCGATTACCGAACCGATGTTCAGAATGCTCAGGAACCAGACAAACCCGACCGAGATAATGACGCCGTCCAGCGGGCCTTGGCCGCCGAAACTCAGGCTGGCCCAACCGTTTTTCAGCATGTTGGCATCCAGTGCCCCGACAAAGGCGATTTGCAGGCCCAGATAAATGGCCGCGCACAGCACAATGGACAGGACCAGCGCAGTGGGGATAGCGAATTTGGGGTTTCGAACCTCACCGGCCATATCAACCACATGGCGAAACCCGATGAAGGAAAAAATGACCCCGCCGGTCGAGACCGCAGCCATGATGCCTTGCAAACCGTAGGGCGCGAATCCGTCCGGCCGCGTGAAGTTCTGCGCGTCGAAGCGGTTGTAGATCAGTAGGGCGGACAAAATGATCGGGATCGCGATTTTTGCCCAAGTCAGGGTTGCGTTTACCTGAGTGAAGAACTTGACGCCCAACGCGTTGACCGCGACGAAAAGCAACATGAAGAACAGGGCGACGGTGATGCCCGCTCCGGTCAGGTCTCCGGTTTCGGCCGTGTGTAACCACGGGGCATAGGGGGCGAGGTATTTCAGCATTGCCTCAACCTCGATCGGGGCGGTGGTGTTGTAGCCGATCCAGGCCGTCCATCCCATCGCCATCGAGACGATATTGCCATGCGAAAACTGCGGCACCCGCGCAATGCCTCCGGGGATCGGCAGCATGGCCGAGATCTCGGCAAAGGTGATCGCCAGAACAAACATGGCGGCGGCGCCGATGATCCACGAGATTACGGCAGCCGGACCGGCATGTTGCACGGCGAGCAGGGGGCCAAATAACCAGCCGGACCCAATGATGCCACCGACCGAGATGAAGGTCAGGCCAAGCAGGCCGATATCCCGTTTCAGTTTGGCCACGACCGTGCCCCACCCATCATCGCCGCATAGCGATGCGGCCGTTCAAAACAGGATACGCAATTGTGGCGATTTCTGGCAAGCACTTGTCAGGGCAGGGTAAAACCAACACTGGCAGCCAAAAAGGGGAATGGTGGGTGATAAGAGATTTGAACTCCTGACATCTTCGATGTGAACGAAGCGCTCTACCACTGAGCTAATCACCCGTGAGGCCGCGTAATACAGAGAGTTCTGTTGGCTTGCAAGAGCACCAGACATGCAATTTCTGGAATTACGGGCACAAAAAAACAGGCAGCAGAAACCCGCTGCCTGTTGCCTTGCAGATTGATCTTACAGGATGAAATCGTCTGCGGTCAGATCGTGCAAACCGACTAGTTTGATCATCATTTCGGGTTCTTCGTCACCGTCAGTGTCCACGTAGACGAAGGTTCTGTCATTAAAGGTGCCTTCGAGGTCACTTTGTACAAAATAAACTTCACCCTGATCGGAATCCGTCGCTGGGGTTTCACCGTTGAAGACAAAGGTATCGTCGCCATCCAAAACCGTGCTGGCATCGATGGTGCTAATGTCGATTTTGTCCCGGCCGCGGGTAAAGTCCGTGATCAAATCGGTATACCTACGATCAGCAGAACCATCGGTGATCGAGTTGTAGACAAATGTGTCAGAGCCGCCGCCACCGGTCAAAGTGTCCTTACCAAGGCCACCGATCAATGTGTCGTTTCCTAAACCGCCATAGAGAGTATCCCAGCCTCGAACACCACCATTCACAGTATCGTTGCCAGCACCGCCTCTCAGGACGTCGTCTTTAGTGCCGCCGTCCAGGATGTCGTTACCGGCATTGCCCACCAGATAGTTGATCTGATCGTCGCCAGTGATGTTGTCGCCCTGCGCCGAACCGATAACGTGTCCGATGTTCTGGATGGTGTCGGTGCCATAGCCGGTATTCTGCGCGCCGGTGTTGGACAGGTCTACAGTGACACCGTTGCTGCCTGTATATCGCAACCAGTTGTCGCCCTGACCGCCGTTGATCGTGTCGTCGCCGTCGCCGTCTTTGTTCACAAAGGTGTCGTTTCCATTGTCACCCGACATGGTGTCGTTGCCTTTGCCGCCCGTAATCCAGTCATTTCCGTCGCCGCCGAATATCCTGTCGTTACCGGCACCCCCGGCAAGAGTGTCGTTGCCATAGGCGCCATTCAGGTAGTTGTTGTGTTCGTTGCCAACCAACCAGTCATTGCCATACCCGCCAAACGCATTTTCGATAACAACAGCGTTGGCTATGGTGAATCCGCCTGCAATGCCAGAGGCGGACGAGATCTCTCCACCTGCATTGTGGCCCTCAAGATCGGCATCGTTGAGGTTGATGTACACGTCGCGCCATACGCCAACCGCAGAAATCGCGTCGTTCCCACCGGTGTCCCAAATGGCCTTCCAAAACGTCCCCACGCCGTTTACGCCCTTGATTTGGTAGATGTCGTTCCCAGTTGCATTTTCAGCCGTCCCGTAAATGGCTTGGAGAGCCGCAATGTCCAATGCCATCGGGGTTGCCGAGTCACCATAGGTGTAGCTTGTTACAGGGACTTTAGATGCATGCCCTGAATTGTAGGACATGATCGTATAGACGCCCTGGTTTTGACCATCGGTGCCATAATCGTAGAAGGGTTCAGTCACGCCGTCGAAGATGGTCGAGCTTCCACCGTTGTCGTGCGGGTGGGCCAGGCCAAGGCCGTGCAGAATTTCATGCAGGATTGTTGAGAATCCCGCGCCGCCCTCTTGCAGCCCTTGGTAGCTGTAAATAACCGAGTCGTAGGCGAACAAGCCAAAAAGTGATTTGAAACCATAATCCTGCAACAGCGGTTTATCCCCTGGAACTTGATGAAACCCAACAGAACCAGGGCCTCCCAGTGCTTCCTGCGTGACCACTGCGTAAGTAAAATCCGTGCTAACCAATTCGCCTTTCCAAGTTTTCAAAGGGGTTTCGAAGAAACGGACAGGAATAATCTTTTCGATGATACTCAGTGCAGAGCGAATAGCTGCTTTCATTGGTTCCGGTACAGCCGCTGCTGCCAGGGTGCCATCGTCGAAGTTGTACTCGAGTACGGTCGATCCATATGTCGGTTTTAACGAGGTTCCCCAGATAAGACCGTCCACATAGGTTAAGCCCGTTGGCTCAGGTCCCGGATGAGTTCTGTTGACATATGGCATTTTCTTACTTCCATCTTTCAAAACACAACCAGAGGACAGCCACGAAGCGATGCCATAGGTTGCATTAGCCTTCCATTTGGCCCCTTCAAATCGGAACCATCTATTTTCTTCGGTTTCTTTCACTTCGAAACTTGCGGGTGCAAGCCGATAGTCAAAACTTATTAAGTTTTGGTACTTTATGTCGCCTCTTGCACACGAAACGTGGCCGAAAAATGACGGCCGCGTTGGGTGCTCGGGATGACGTTGCGACCGGGAATGGTTCTATTGATTTTTATGTACAAATTTTTCGAAAACCTACATCTTATGGGTATCTTTAGCGGATTCGGTGAGCGGCGAATCCGTAGAGTTTTGTCAGGGTGTTTTGCGGACGCTATACCCGCAGTCAGCCGGGGCAATTCCGGATATCTGATCAGCGCGTAAAGGGTCCGCTTGGCAGGGGATGGGTCCCTGTGGAAGCGAACAATTTTTACGATCTGGAAAAAAACTTCAAAACGCCGCTTGACGATGTCGGGGCGTGGCCATAATACACCCCAACGTTCAGCAACGAACGGGCAGCGGGCGGTTGTAGCTCAGTTGGTTAGAGTACCGGCCTGTCACGCCGGGGGTCGCGGGTTCGAGCCCCGTCAACCGCGCCA